>NZ_JBNTQO010000028.1:0-48452 GCF_050630465.1 Bacillus basilensis
GAACACGGAAGTTAAGCTCTCTAGCGCCGATGGTAGTTGGGACCTTGTCCCTGTGAGAGTAGGACGTCGCCAAGCAAGCTAAAACACGAATCAAATGATTCGTGTTTTTTTGTGTTTTCAAACAGCGCGCAAAAAGAAGTAATCGTAATACAAACACGTTGCCCAAGGGTGAATCATATTATATAAGAGATTGATGTATATTTTTCTGTAAATTGTTAAGGAATAGGAGTATAAAATATGTCCATTTAAATAGGGAGGGCAAGATATGAAATCACAAAATGAAGTTTGTATTGTTTGTGAGACAGAAAGAAAAGAAGGGATATATATTTATAATAATTTGATATGTTATGAATGTGAAAAGGATATGGTGAATACGGAGACAAATGATCCGAAGTATATATATTATTTAAAACAGCTTCGGAAATTAGAAGTATCATATTTTTAAATAGGCATATGCCTATTATTTTTTTTGTTCTGTATAATAGATAAAGAATGAAATAATAAGGAAGAGATATAAATGAATCAAAATCGCATACCTTTATATGAGGCATTAATAGAGTTTAAAGAAAGAGGGCCGTTATCCTTTCATGTTCCAGGACATAAAAGTGGTTTAAACTTCCCTCAGGAGGCAGTAGAGGGGTTTAAAGATATACTATCTATCGATGTAACTGAGTTGTCAGGATTAGATGATTTACATAGTCCATTTGAATGTATAGATGAGGCACAACAATTATTAGCTGATGTATATGGAGTGGAAAAAAGTTATTTTTTAATTAATGGTTCAACAGTGGGGAACCTAGCAATGATTTTGTCTTGTTGTGGGGAACATGATATTGTTCTTGTACAAAGAAATTGTCATAAATCAATTATTAATGGTTTAAAATTAGCGGGAGCAAATCCGCTTTTTTTAGATCCATGGATTGATGAAGCTTATAACGTACCAGTGGGAATTCATAATGAGGTTATTAAGGAAGCGATTGAAAAATATCCAAATGCTAAAGCACTCATTTTAACACATCCTAATTATTATGGTATGGGGGTAGATCTAGAAGCAAGTATTGGTTATGCACATGCACATAAAATTCCTGTTTTAGTAGATGAAGCACATGGCGCTCATTTTTGCTTAGGTGGAGCATTTCCAAAGTCAGCGTTAGCATATGGGGCAGATATTGTAGTTCATTCTGCACATAAAACATTACCGGCGATGACGATGGGATCCTATTTACATATAAATAGTAATTTAGTGAAAGAAGAAAAAGTTTCTACCTATTTAAGTATGCTACAATCTAGTAGTCCATCATATCCAATTATGACTTCTCTTGATATTGCACGTTTTACAATAGCGCGTATAAAAGAAGAGGGACATGATGAAATTGTCAAGTTTTTACGGGGATTTAAAGAAGAATTGTCTTCTATTCCACAAATAGCTATTTTACAATATCCATTACAAGACGAGTTAAAGGTTACCGTACAGACACGTTGTCAGTTATCAGGATACGAATTACAGTCTGTATTTGAAAAGGTCGGTATATATACGGAAATGGCAGATCCATATAATGTCCTATTTATTTTGCCCTTGCAAGCAAATAAGGAGTATATGAAGGCCATAGAGATGATTCGAGTGGCATTGCAACATTATGAGGTCAAAGACAAGAGGGAATCTATTCGTTATACTTATAAAGGAGAAATTTCTCCTTTACCGTATACATATAAACAACTAGAAGGATATGAAACAAAAGTAGTATCTGTAGAAGAAGCAGTTGGTATGATAGCGGCGGAAATGATAATTCCGTATCCACCTGGAATTCCATTGATTATGTACGGGGAAAGAATTACTTCAGAACATAAAGAGCAAATTATGTATTTAGAGAAAGCGGGCGCTCGTTTTCAAGGTAGTACGAAATATATGAAAGTGTATGATATAGAAAGTAGGTTTTAGGATGAAGGGATTATTTGTAACAATTGAAGGTCCAGAAGGTTCGGGTAAAACAACGTTAATTCAAAGTTTATTGCCATACTTTGAACAAAAAGAACAAAAGGTAATGGCGACGAGAGAACCAGGTGGTATTGCAATTTCTGAGGATATTAGAACGATTTTACATAAACAAGAATATACGATGATGGAAGCACGTACAGAGGCACTTTTATATGCTGCTGCACGCAGACAACATTTAGTAGAAAAAGTTATGCCGGCGCTTAACGAGGGCTACCTTGTATTATGTGATCGTTTTATAGATAGCTCCTTAGCGTATCAAGGATATGCAAGAGGATTAGGTATGGATAAAGTATTTGAAATAAATCGCTTTGCAACAGAGGACTGTATGCCTAGTTTAACAATTTACTTAGACATTGAACCAGAGATTGGTTTAGCTCGAATTGAAAAAGATGCAGGACGTGAAGTGAATCGATTAGATATGGAAGATATCTCTTTCCATAAACGTGTTCGTGAAGGATATTTACAAGTTGTAGAACGTTTCTCAGATCGTATTGTATTGGTAAATGCTGATCAACCAATGGAAAAACTTATAGAAGAAGTTGTTCAGATTATAGAAGATAAATTGTTATAATAGAAGGAAAGAATGAAATAAGTGAGGTATGCATTATGACGAAGACGTGGGAGCAGCTTTCTGCTATACAACCCATCGGTGTAAAAATGTTGATGAATAGCATTGCAAAAGAGCGTATATCCCACGCTTACTTGTTAGAGGGAGGGAAAGGGACAGGAAAGTTTGCGACAGCAATTCAAATGGCAAAGAGTTTCCTCTGTTCTCAGCGGAACGGGGTAGAGCCCTGTCATGTATGTACAAATTGTAAGCGAATTGATTCAGGAAACCACCCAAACTTACATATTGTAAAACCAGACGGATTATCGATTAAGAAGCAGCAAATTCATGATTTACAAGACGAGTTTTCAAAAACAGGATTAGAAGCAAATAAAAAAGTATATATTATTGAGCACGCAGACCGCATGACAGCAAATGCAGCGAATACACTCTTGAAATTTTTAGAAGAACCAAGTAGTGATACAACAGCCATTTTACTTACTGAACAAAGTCATCAAATTTTAAATACGATTTTATCCCGCTGTCAAGTTGTTACATTTAGACCGTTACCTACGGAATCTTTAATTAGAAGATTACAGGATGAAGGTATTACGGCATCTTTAGCGACACTTGCTGCACAACTCACGAATAGTTTTGATGAAGCTTTAGCTTTATGTAGTGATGAATGGTTTGCACAAGCACGAGCTTTAGTGATAAAATTATGTGAAGCGCTCGAAAAAGACAAAGCCTCTATTTTTTTTGTACAAGAAAAATGGGGAAAGCACTTTGGAGAGAAAGAACAATTACAGCAAGGTTTAGATATGTTACTCCTTATTTATAAGGATTTATTATATGTTCAACTTGGAGAAGAAGATCGTCTTGTTTTTCATGAGCAGAAAGAGATGTTTGAATCTTTCTCCTATGCTCAGAAGCGCATTGTATCAGCTCTCTTTAATATATTAGAGGCAAAAAATAGAATCAACGCTAATGTAAATGCGCAGCTTGTGTTCGAACAGTTAGTGTTGCGGTTGCAGGAGGGATGACCGTTTTGTATGATGTAGTAGGTGTTCGCTTTAAGAAGGCCGGAAAGGTGTATTACTTTGACCCGAATCAGTTCGATATCTCTGAAAATGAGTTTGTAATTGTAGAAACAGTAAGAGGTATTGAATACGGAAAAGTAGTTATTACCAAAAAGCAAGTTGATGAAAACGACGTTGTGTTACCGCTAAAAAAGGTTATTCGTATTGCTAATGAAAATGATCGTACCATTGTTGAAGAGAACAAACATGCTGCGAAAGAAGCATATCAAGTTTGTCAGCAAAAGGTAGTAGAACATAATCTTGATATGAAACTTGTAGATGTAGAGTATACGTTCGATCGCAATAAGATTATTTTCTACTTTACTGCGGATGGTCGGATTGATTTCCGCGAACTAGTGAAGGACTTAGCGGCAATTTTTAGGACAAGAATTGAACTAAGACAAATCGGTGTTCGTGATGAAGCAAAGATGCTTGGTGGTATTGGTCCATGTGGTCGTATGCTTTGTTGTTCTACTTTTTTAGGAGATTTTGAACCTGTATCCATTAAGATGGCAAAGGATCAAAATTTATCATTAAATCCTGCAAAAATCTCTGGTTTATGTGGTCGCTTAATGTGTTGCTTAAAATATGAGAATGATGAGTATGAGGCAGCAAAGGAACAACTTCCTGATTTAGATCAACGTATACAAACCCCGCATGGTACTGGCCGTGTTATCGGATTAAATATTTTAGAAAGATTAATTCAAGTGGAACTAGTAGACAAGGAACGGATAGTAGAATATACGTTAGATGAGTTAATGAATAAAGGGGTCGTTTCGAGTCAAACCACAGATTAATGAGGTGGGTGCTTGTGGAGAAAAAAGATATTTTTGCATCGGTTTCTAGTATGGAAGAGCAAATTGGACATTTATACAAACAGTTGGGAGAATTAAAACAACATCTTGCAGAGTTGTTGGAAGAAAACCAACATATAAAAATGGAAAATGAAAATTTGCGACACCGCTTTGAAGAAGTGCAGATTAAGGAAAAACAAAAAACCCAAAAACGTAAAGAAGTGAAGCCGAAGACAGATATTGGTGAAGGCTACGATAATTTAGCAAGACTATATCAAGAAGGTTTTCATATTTGTAATCTGCATTATGGAAGTGTACGTAAAGAGGGCGATTGTTTATTCTGCCTGTCATTTTTAAATAAAAAGTGAAATTACCTTTCCAATGATAATTGGAAAGGTAATTTTTTATACATGAGAGTAGAATGAAATATGTTTTTAATTAGTAGAAGATGAAATAGGGTAGGTTAAGGGTAAGAAAAGGAGTAATATATGAAATTATATGAAGATGAACGTTTAGATTACTTATTAGCACAAGAAATGAAAATTATACAAAGTCCATCGGTATTTAATTTTTCATTAGATGCTGTTTTACTTGCAGACTTTGCTTGGGTGCCAATTCAAAAAGGTAATTTACTTGATCTGTGTACAGGTAACGCAGTTGTACCCCTTCTGTTGAGTACGAGAACGAAAGGGAATATTACAGGGGTGGAAATTCAAGAACGTTTATATGATATGGGAATAAGAAGCGTTCAATACAATAAGTTAGAAGAAAGAATTCACTTAATACATGGGGATTTAAAAGATATGCCGGAGAAACTTGGACGCCATCAATATGATGTTGTCACATGTAATCCGCCGTATTTTCAAACACCTGCAACTTCTGAGAAAAATATGAATGAACATTTAGCAATAGCTCGTCATGAAATTATGTGTACATTAGAGGATGTTGTATCTGCAAGCAGTCAGCTAGTAAAACAGGGCGGGAAAGTGGCATTTGTACATCGTCCAGGTCGTTTACTAGACATTGTTACATTAATGCGTAAATACAAAATTGAACCAAAACGTGTACGATTTGTTTATCCTAAGGCAGGAAAAGAAGCGAATACATTGCTAATTGAAGGAATTAAGGACGGAAATGCAGATTTAAAAATATTGCCACCTCTTTTTGTATATGAAGAAAATAATGAATATACAAAGGAGATTCGTTCAATTTTATATGGAGAAGAATAAGCATTGTTTTTATGTAGTGGAGTGCTCTGATGGAAGTTATTATGCTGGATATACAAATCATATAGAGAAGCGGATTCAGACCCATAATAGCGGGAAAGGGGCTAGGTATACACGTGCTAGACTTCCTGTTGTTTTAAAATACGTAGAAGACCATGAGGATAAGCGTACAGCTATGCAAGCAGAGTATTATTTTAAACAATTAAATAGAAAACAAAAAGAAGAATATATGCAAAAAGGAGAACCATATGTGGCAACAAAAAAGCTTTCAGCAAAATGAAAAGGGAGTATTATATTTAGTACCAACTCCAATTGGAAATTTAGAGGATATGACATTTCGTGCAATTCGAATTTTAAAAGAAGTAGATGTTATTGCAGCGGAGGATACAAGGCAAACGAAGAAGCTTTGTAATTATTTTGAAATTGAAACACCTGTGATGAGTTACCATGAACATAACAAAGAAGTAAGTGGACGAAAAATTTTAGATAAGTTAGCAGATGGTAAGACTGTAGCCATTGTGAGTGATGCTGGTATGCCGTGTATTTCAGACCCTGGTTACGATATTGTTGTAGAGGCTGTAGCGGAACAGTATCATGTTATCCCGCTTCCTGGGGCAAATGCAGCACTTACAGCATTAATTGCATCAGGTCTTGAAACAAAACAGTTTTATTTCTATGGATTTTTAAAAAGAAATAAAAAAGAAAGAAAAATGGAGTTAGAGAAGCTTCGTTATGTACAACCTACAATAATGTTTTATGAAGCACCTCATCGTTTAGATGATACTTTAATCTCGATGCAAGAAGTGTTGGGAAATAGAGAAATTGTATTATGTCGAGAGTTAACGAAAAAATTTGAGGAATTTATTCGAGGGACAATCGAAGAAGCAATTGAGTGGACGAAACAAAATGAAGTTCGTGGCGAGTTTTGTATTTTAGTAGCTGGTTCAACGGAAGAACCTGCCCCAGAAGAACAATGGTGGGAATCTATTTCAGTATATAATCATATTGAACATTATATAAATGAAAAAGGTATGAATTCAAAAGAGGCGATAAAAACAGTCGCTAAAGATCGAGATTTGTCGAAACGCGATGTATATCAAATCTATCATGTCGATAAAAAATAAGCTTCTCATAATTGAGAAGCTTATTTTGCTGTTTCGATATAATCTTGAAGTTCGTTTAAGATTTGCTCAGCGCCTTCTTTGCTTAAGATAATTTTACCTTCAGCTAAAGATAGGTTACCATCAGATACTTCACCAGTTACTTGGCAAGTCATGTTTGGTTTATATTTTTTTAAGATGATTTTCTCGTCATCAACATAGATTTCAAGTGCATCCTTTTCTGCAATACCTAACGTACGGCGTAATTCGATTGGAATTACTACACGACCTAATTCATCAACTTTACGAACGATACCAGTAGATTTCATAATTCTTTTCCTCCTAAAGAAATAGTTTATAAGTTTCGAGTCTATTTTTAGATTCGTCATTTTTCGACAAAATACCCTATGGACATATGATACCAATCATTTACATTTCCGTCAATTCTTTAATTCTATATTTTTTAAAAAGATTTATAGAGTTCTTACTTCTTATATATAATAGAATGGGAGTAATTTCTACTATTATTTCACTTTATTTTCTGAAAAAAATATAAACTTCGAGTGACGATTGTATATTTTCTTGAAATATGAGTAATAGATGATAAAGATACTAGTCATTAACTCGTTTTTATCCTGCTATTTGCCGAGCAGTAAGATTCCAAATTCAAAATTTGACTGGAGCAAAGAAGTTAAGTGGGAGTCGAGCTGCTTATAAAAGCCCGATTGGTGCGGGCTAATAATCCGCGTGAGTGAACACCCCCACAGATTAAAGTTTCACTTTATATATAAGTTTTTGATATACTATTTATAAATACATATGAGGTTATCCGGGAGGTCCAAAACAATGACAGAGGAAAAAAAATCCTTTTATATTACTACCCCAATTTATTATCCAAGTGGAAAATTACACATTGGACATGCTTATACGACAGTAGCAGGAGATGCAATGGCACGATATAAGCGTATGCAAGGATACAATGTTCATTATTTAACAGGAACTGATGAGCATGGACAGAAGATCCAAAAAAAAGCAGAAGAATTAAATATTACACCACAAGCATATGTGGATAATATCGTTGCAGGAATTAAAGAACTTTGGGAGAAGATGGATATCTCTTATGATGATTTTATTCGTACAACTGAAGATCGTCATAAAGACGTTGTTGAAAAAATCTTCAAGCAACTAGTAGATCAAGGTGATATTTATCTTGATGAATATGAAGGTTGGTATTCTGTACAAGATGAGACATTCTATACGGAGCATCAATTAGTAGATCCAATTATGGAAGGTGACAAAGTAGTTGGAGGAAAAAGTCCAGATAGTGGTCATGATGTAGAACTTGTTCGTGAAGAATCATATTTCTTTAGAATGGGTAAATATGTCGACAGACTATTAAAATTCTATGAAGATAATCCACATTTCATTCAGCCAGAGTCTCGTAAGAATGAAATGATTAATAACTTCATTAAACCAGGCTTAGAAGATTTAGCAGTTTCTCGTACTTCATTTGACTGGGGAGTTCGTGTTCCAGGTAATCCGAAACACGTTATTTACGTATGGGTTGACGCATTATCTAACTACATTACAGCATTAGGTTATGGAACAGAAAATGAAGAGATGTATAAGAAATTCTGGCCAGCAGACGTGCATTTAGTTGGAAAAGAAATCGTTCGTTTCCATACAATTTATTGGCCAATCATTTTAATGGCATTAGATTTACCTCTTCCGAAAAAAGTCTTTGCTCACGGTTGGATTTTAATGAAGGATGGAAAGATGAGTAAGTCAAAAGGAAACGTAGTAGATCCAGTTACATTAATCGATCGTTATGGATTAGATGCATTACGTTATTACTTACTTCGTGAAGTTCCATTCGGATCTGATGGTGTATTCACACCAGAAGGATTTGTTGAGCGTATTAATTTCGATCTAGCAAATGACTTAGGTAACTTATTAAATCGTACAGTAGCTATGATTGATAAGTACTTTAACGGGGAAATCCCTGCATTTAAAGCAAATGTAACGGAATTTGATGAAACATTAGTAACGTTTGCAAAAGATACATTGAAAAAAGTAGAAGAGGCAATGGAGAATATGGAATTCTCTGTAGCGCTAAGTTCAATTTGGCAATTGGTTAGCCGTACGAATAAATATATCGATGAAACACAACCATGGGTATTAGCAAAAGATGAGAGTGATCGTGAAAAGTTAGCTTCTGTAATGGCTCATTTAGCAGAAGTACTTCGTCAAACAGGTATTATGCTTATGCCATTCTTAACAGTAGCACCAAGCAAGATGTTCGCTCAGCTTGGTCTTACTGATGAAGCACATAAATCTTGGGAAAGCCTATCTACAATTGGCTGTATTCCAGCTGGAACAAAAGTAGAAAAAGGAAACCCAATTTTCCCTCGCTTAGAAATGGAAGTGGAAGTAGAGTACATTAAGGAACAAATGAAAAGCTCTGCTCCTAAAATAGAAGAGAAAAAAGAAGAAGAACCGAAGGCAGAAGAAATTACAATTGATGATTTCTTTAAAGTAGAATTACGCGTAGCAGAAGTACTATCTGCTGAACCTGTGAAAAAAGCAGATAAGTTGTTGAAAATCCAGCTAGACTTAGGAACGGAAAAGCGTCAAGTCGTTTCTGGGATTGCAAAATTCTATTCGCCAGAAGAACTAAAAGGTAAAAAGGTTATTTGTGTAACAAACTTAAAACCTGTAAAATTACGCGGTGAATTATCACAAGGTATGATTTTAGCGGGTGAAGAGAATGGCGTATTGTCATTAGTATCAATAGACCAAAAATTACCAAATGGTACAAAAATCAAGTAATTAAGACAAGAAAAGAGATGTTTCACGTGTAACATGTGTGAAGCGTCTTTTTTCTTTTTACATTCTCTATTTTTGCATTAAGATTGTAGTATTGTTATCGTTAAGTTATTAAAGAGTTTATTTGTGTAGAATAAATTTGATTTCAATATAAAAGGAGTTATGCATTATGTTGTTTGATACACATTCACATTTGAATGCAGAGCAATTTGAAGAAGATTTGCAAGAAGTTATTGCACGAATGAAAGAAGCGGGAGTTGCTTATACAGTTGTTGTTGGTTTTGATGAAGTAACGATAAAAAAGGCGATTGAATTAGCCGAAGCCTATGATTTTATTTACGCTGCGGTTGGATGGCATCCAGTTGATGCAATCGACATGACAGAAGAGCATTTAGCGTGGTTAGAAGAACTTGCTTCCCATCCTAAAGTCGTTGCCCTTGGAGAAATGGGCTTAGATTATCACTGGGATAAGTCTCCAAAAGAAATACAGAAGGAAGTATTCCGTAAACAAATTACATTAGCAAAAAAGGTAAAATTGCCGATTATTATACATAACCGCGATGCAACTCAAGATATTGTTGATATTCTGGAAGAAGAGAATGCGGCTGAAGTGGGAGGTATTATGCATTGCTTTAGCGGCAGCGTAGAAGTAGCGCAGCGATGTGTAGATATGAACTTTTTAATTTCATTAGGCGGACCGGTTACATTTAAGAATGCTAAGAAACCGAAAGAAGTTGCTGCAGAGATTCCATTAGAAAAATTGTTAATCGAGACGGATTGTCCATATTTAACACCACATCCATTTCGAGGGAAACGAAATGAACCGAGCTATGTAAAACTTGTAGCAGAAGAAATTGCGAGCTTAAAAGGAATTTCTTATGAGGATGTAGCAGAAATAACAACAAAAAATGCAAAAGCTTTATTTGGTGTTGAATAAAAAGGAGTGGGAGAACCCATTCTTTTTTATTTTTGTGAAAAAATAGGGTCGAATGAGAGAGTGTTACAATAAGGAGAGAGAACAAAGTTTTGGACATTCTATTTTTAAAATGTAAGAATGGGGAAAATAATAATGGAAAAGTCGTCATTTTTTTGTTTTACTAAGTAGAGACGAAACGAGTGTGGAGGCAAGCATGAAAATTAAAGAGATTATCGTTGTAGAAGGTAAAGATGATACAGTTGCGATTAAGCGTGCTGTTGATGCGGATACAATTGAAACGAACGGTTCAGCAATCGGTGATCATGTTATTGAGCAAGTTAAATTAGCGCTGCAAAAAAGAGGCGTTATTATTTTCACAGATCCGGATTATCCTGGAGAGCGTATTCGAAAAATTATTTCTGATAAGGTTCCGGGATGTAAACATGCTTTTTTACCGAAGGAAGAAGCACTTGCTAAAAGGAAAAAAGGCGTCGGAATTGAACATGCTTCTAATGAATCAATTCGCCGTGCTTTAGAGAATATACATGAAGAAATGGAAGCTTACACAAGTGAAATTAGTTGGAGCGATCTAGTCGATGCAGGCTTAGTGGGCGGAGAAATGGCAAAGAGTCGCAGAGAAAGAATGGGTAAGCTATTAAAGATTGGTTATACAAATGCAAAACAGTTACATAAACGTTTACAAATGTTTCAAGTTTCAAAAGAATCGTTTGCAGAAGCTTATAAGCAAGTCATACAGGAGGAAAGAAAATGAAGGATATCGCAACGCCAAATCGTACGAAAGACATTGTTGAAAAGTATGGATTTTCATTCAAAAAGAGTTTAGGACAAAATTTTTTAATTGATACGAATGTATTAAATCGTATCGTTGATCACGCTGAAATTGGTTCAGAAAGTGGTGCAATTGAAATTGGACCAGGTATCGGTGCGTTAACAGAACAATTAGCGAAGCGTGCTAAAAAAGTAGTAGCTTTTGAAATTGATCAGAGATTGTTACCGATTTTAGATGAGACATTAGCTCCATATAGCAACGTTACAGTTATAAATAAAGATGTACTAAAGGCAGATGTACATGAGGTGTTTAGTGAGCAATTTGAGGAAGGGCAAGATGTAATGGTAGTAGCTAACTTACCATACTATATTACAACGCCAATTTTATTTAAATTGCTGGAAGAGAAATTACCGGTTCGTGGATTTGTTGTTATGATGCAAAAAGAAGTTGGGGATCGTTTAGCTGCTAAACCTGGAACGAAAGAGTATGGTTCTTTATCAATTGCTATTCAGTATTATACAGAGGTAGAAACAGTTATGACTGTACCACGTACAGTGTTTGTACCACAACCAAATGTTGATTCTGCAATTATCCGTCTTCTAAAACGTCCGAAACCAGTTGTAGAAGTAACAGATGAGAATTTCTTCTTTGAAGTAGTACGAGCAAGTTTTGCACAGCGTCGTAAAACTTTAATGAATAATTTATCAAATAATTTAAATGGTTTCCCGAAAGATAAAGAGCTGTTAGATCGAATTTTAACAGAAGTAGAAATTGATCCAAAACGAAGAGGCGAAACGCTATCTATTGAAGAGTTTGCAACATTAAGTAATGCATTAGTTCTTCATAAATTGTCATAAGGATATAAAAGGGACAGTTCAACTTGAACTGTCCCTTTTGTCACCTTTCCTCTCCTAAATTCATACTTTAAAAACAGGTAAGATGGCCTAACGAGTTTGGAGGTAGGAGAATGGCTTTACATGTTGGAGAATTAGTGGAACGATATTCTCATAATAGGGATATCCTTTTTCGTATTATAGAAATAAAAGGCGAGATAGCTATATTGTTTGGAGAGGAAATTAGATTGGTGGCGGATGCGCCACTTGAAGACTTAATTAGTATAGATCAACGAGAACATAAAAAAAGAGCGAAGCGTGAGAAAGAAACAATGGAGCGTACGTATCGTTTGTTTCAACAAGATTATGTATTAATGAAACAAAGGCATGAACATACTTCAACCGGTGGATATACAAGTGAGGTGAATTATTTTCAAATGCCAGGACGTGTATTGCACATAGATGGAGACCCGTTATATTTGCGCAAGTGCCTAGACTTATATAATAAAATTGGTGTTCCTGTACAAGGTATTCATTGTAAAGAAACAGAGATGCATGAAAAGGTAGTAGATTTAATAGATCATTTTCGCCCGGACATTTTAGTTATTACAGGGCACGATGCGTATACAAAATCCAAAGGGGTAAAGGGAGATTTAGCAGCATATAGGCATTCAAGACATTTTGTACAGGCTGTTCGAGAAGTGCGAAAAAAATATCCATCATTGGATCAACTCGTTATTTTTGCTGGAGCATGTCAATCACACTTTGAAGCATTAATTCGAGCAGGTGCTAATTTTGCTAGTTCACCATCTAGAATTAATATTCACGCGCTAGATCCTGTATATGTGGTTGGTAAAATTAGTTTTACGTCATTTATGGAGAGAGTCAACGTATGGGATGTTGTACGTAATACGATTACTGGCGAAAAGGGACTTGGCGGGATTGAGACGAGGGGGATTTTACGAACTGGATTACCCTTTCAACATTATGAAGAATAAGCAAGGTACATATGTATCTTGCTTTTTTGTATGGAAAGGATTTAAATCAGCTTGGATAAAAAGAGACAAGAACGTACAGACTACATAATGATACTTTTACAATATAGTATTTCTTCTATCTATTCGAACGCATGATGCTTTTATAATGATATTGTCTGTGAGTTGCGGTTAATAATTGGGATAGATATATCGTGTTTTAAGTGTTCAATCTAAATTACAGCGAGGTGTAACGAAGTATATGTCAAAACGTTTAGATGAAATTAAAAGCGAATTAGATCACCATCTTGGACAGAGACTGATGTTAAAGGCAAATAGTGGGAGAAGAAAGACTGTAGAACAATCAGGTGTACTTGCAGAAACGTACCGTTCTGTTTTTGTTGTACAACTGGATCAGCAAGAAGATGCGTTGCAACGTGTATCGTATAGCTATGCGGATGTTTTAACAGAGACAGTAGAGTTAACATTTTATGGTGACCCTCATAATGAAGTGATTTTATAATTTATGTATCGTTACATATATTCCCACAAATGAAAAGCTATATTATTTTGCATACTAATTATACCGTAGCAAAATAAGGAGGGACTTTGCATTGAGTAGACGAAGAGGTGTCATGTCAAATCAATTTAAAGAAGAGCTTGCAAAAGAGCTAGGCTTTTATGATGTTGTTCAGAAAGAAGGCTGGGGCGGAATTCGTGCGAAAGATGCTGGTAACATGGTGAAACGCGCTATAGAAATTGCAGAACAGCAATTAATGAAACAAAACCAGTAGTTGTAAGATACTTTCTATGCTACGGTAGCCGAGGAGTGATTCCTCGGCTTTTTGTACTATAAAAGGTGCCATCATTTTACATAAGTAGTTTCATTCTGAATGCTTTTCGTTATAATTAGGGAAGTGTCATCGTCTTACTATAAATTTATGGTAAAATAAACGATAAAAGATTGAGTACATAGAGTGGGTGAATAGATTGAAGCTACTAGTGAAAGCACCAGCAAAGATTAATCTGTCGTTAGATGTACTGGGAAAAAGACAAGACGGATATCATGAAGTGAAAATGATTATGACAACAATTGATTTAGCGGATCGTTTAGAACTAATGGAATTAGCAGAAGACCGTATTGAAATTTTATCCCATAATCGGTATGTCCCAGACGACCAAAGGAATTTAGCTTATCAAGCAGCGAAATTATTAAAAGAGAAGTTTAATGTGAAAAAAGGCGTATCTATTACTATTGAAAAAACGATTCCAGTAGCAGCTGGATTAGCGGGTGGAAGTAGTGATGCAGCAGCGACATTACGTGGTCTTAATAAATTATGGAATTTAGGGCTTACAATTGACCAGTTAGCAGAGCTTGGCGCAGAAATTGGGTCAGATGTATCGTTTTGCGTATATGGTGGAACAGCAATTGCCACTGGAAGAGGAGAGCAAATTGAGCATATAAAAACTCCGCCTTCTTGTTGGGTTATTTTAGCAAAACCACATATTGGTGTATCTACTGCTGATGTGTATGGAAATTTAAAATTAAATCGAGTTACACATCCAAATGTAGATAAAATGGTTGATGTCATAAATGCTGGGGACTACAAAGGGATTTGTGATACTGTTGGTAACGTTTTAGAAGATGTAACGTTTGCGATGCACCCTGAAGTTGCACGTATTAAGGCACAGATGAAGCGATTTGGAGCGGATGCCGTATTAATGAGTGGAAGTGGCCCAACCGTATTTGGCCTTGTGCACCATGATTCGCGAATGCATCGTATATATAACGGGTTAAAAGGATTTTGCGAACAAGTATACGCAGTACGTTTATTGGGAGAGCGAGAAACGCTTGAATAAAGACGTATAATACGTTATGATTTGTTTAGAATATTCGTGATTTGAGGTGAGAGTATGAAAATTAGACGAAGTACAAGGTTAGTTGATATGACTTATTACTTGTTACAAAACCCTCGTCAGCTAGTTTCTCTCACTTTTTTTGCTGAAAGGTATCAATCAGCTAAGTCTTCTATTAGTGAAGATTTAGTTATTATTAAGCAAACGTTTGAACAACAAGGGGTCGGCACATTGCAAACGATACCAGGAGCAGCAGGAGGAGTGAAATATATACCATATATAAGTGAGGAAGAGGCAGATCTAATTATTGATGAGCTTTGTAGCTTATTTGAAAATCCAGATCGTATTTTGCCTGGTGGTTACTTATATATGACAGATCTTTTAAGTAATCCTCGTCATATTAATGGCGCAGGTCGTTTGTTTGCTTCTGTTTTTGCTAGGCAACCAATTGATGCGGTTATGACAGTGGCAACAAAGGGGATTCCACTTGCTTATGCAGTGGCAAATTATTTAGATGTACCGGTAGTAATTGCAAGGAAAGACAATAAGGTAACAGAGGGACCAACAGTTAGTATTAACTATGTATCAGGTTCTTCTAAGCGAATTCAAACAATGACGTTAGCAAAGCGTAGCCTTCCAGAAGGATCAAATGTTTTAATTATTGATGACTTCATGAAAGCTGGCGGGACAATTCAAGGTATGATAAGTATGTTAGAAGAGTTTAAGGCTAATGTTGTTGGTATTGGTGTATTAGTAGAATCCACGGATATTGAAGAAAGATTAATTAATAATTTTGTATCATTAATTCGTCTTTCAGAAGTTGATGTGAAGGAAAAAGCGATTCAAGTGGAAAAGGGAAATTATTCACTGGCACCATTTGAGGAAGGGCTTGTAGAGGCTGAGTAAAAAGGTAAAGCAGATAGCTTTATCTTTTTTTTATTCTATTTATAAATTATAAAATAGATGGACAAACTGCTTTTCGTGCACTATTTTTAAAGAGTAAAAATAAATAATAAAAGGGTGAAAAAAATGAAAGTTGTTCAAACAAACAATGCACCACAAGCTATTGGACCATATTCACAAGGGATTATTGTAAATAATATGTTTTATAGCTCAGGACAAATTCCGTTAACTGCAGGTGGAGAGCTTGTAGCAGGAGACGTGACAGTACAAACAGAGCAAGTGTTTCAAAATTTACAAGCAGTATTAGAAGAAGCGGGTGCTTCATTTGATACCGTAGTAAAAACAACAGTATTCTTAAAAGATATGGATGATTTTAATGCTGTTAATGAAGTATATGGCTCTTATTTCTCTACTCATAAGCCAGCTCGTTCTTGTGTACAAGTAGCAAAATTACCGAAAGATGTTTCAGTTGAAATCGAAGTAATTGCCCTAGTTAAGTGATTCTTTGTAAGCGATAACGTCCACTAATCTCTATATTCAATTACATTAAAAATTTTTATCTTAAAAATTTTTAAAAAATTAAAGGGAAAATAGAAATTTTGTGGAATTTATACAAATATATCGCTTATTTAGAAAAGGGTGGTGAACACAAGATGGAAGTGACTGACGTAAGATTACGCCGCGTAAACACAGAAGGCCGCATGAGAGCAATTGCCTCTATTACTCTAGACCATGAATTTGTTGTTCATGATATTCGTGTAATTGATGGTAATAATGGATTATTTGTAGCAATGCCAAGTAAACGTACTCCGGATGGAGAATTCCGTGACATTGCACATCCAATTAATTCTAATACACGCTCTAAAATTCAAGATGCGGTTTTAACAGAGTATCACCGTTTAGGCGAGTTAGAAGAGGTTGAGTTTGAAGAAGCGGGCGCTTCGTAAAATTCGAATGACAAGGGCTTTTTAAAGAAAGCCCTATAATTTTGCAACAAACTCCTGTAAGCATTTACAGGAGTTTGTTTTTTTGTGTTTATATATATTTATAGTTCGGAAAATTCTAAATTCAAAAAAACAAAGAGGAAAACTTCTAATTTTTTCAAAATCATTTTAAATAGTATAGCTTATTTCTTAAAAAAGATACTAAAGAGTAAAACATCTTATAAGAATTATGGTAAAATTTAATAGTTAAAATGTGTTTCTTGAAATATATGATGATTTAGGATAATATCGTTAATGGATAAATAGGTTGCGATGGAGGGTCTATATGTCAAACAGATTTGCAGTGATTCTAGCTGCAGGCAAGGGCACACGTATGAAGTCTAAGCTATACAAAGTGCTTCATCCTGTATGTGGAAAACCTATGGTACAACATGTTGTCGATCAAGTATCTCAATTAGGATTGCAGAAACTTGTAACAGTCGTAGGACATGGTGCTGAAATGGTACAAGAACAGCTAGGAAACATAAGTGAGTTTGCATTACAAGCAGAACAACTGGGTACAGCGCATGCTGTAGATCAAGCTGCAAGTGTACTTGCAAATGAAGAAGGAACAACTTTAGTTATTTGTGGTGATACACCGCTAATAACTGCTGAAACGATGGAAGCATTGCTTCAGCAACATAAAGAAGCAGGGGCAATGGCGACGGTGCTAACAGCTTACATAGAAGAACCTGCTGGATATGGTCGTATCGTTCGTAATGAGAATGGTCATGTTGAAAAGATTGTTGAGCATAAGGATGCAAATGAGAAGGAATTAGCTATTAAAGAAATCAATACAGGTACGTATTGTTTTGATAATAAAGCTTTATTCGCCTCACTTTCTAAAGTTTCAAATGATAACGTACAAGGTGAATATTACCTGCCAGATGTTATTGAGATTTTAAAAAATGAAGGTCATATTGTATCAGCTTATCAAACAGAGCACTTCGATGAAACGTTAGGTGTTAACGACAGAGTCGCTCTATCGCAAGCGGAAATTATTATGAAAAACCGTATCAACCGAAAGAACATGGTAAATGGTGTTACAATTATTGATCCAAGTAACACGTATATTTCTGCTGATGCAATTATCGGTAGTGATACAGTTCTTCATCCAGGAACAATTATTGAGGGGAACACTGTAATTGGTTCTGATTGTGAAATTGGACCACATACAGTAATTCGTGATAGTGAAATTGGAGATCGTACGACAATTCGTCAATCTACTGTACATGATAGTAAGCTTGGTACAGAAGTATCGGTTGGTCCATTTGCACACATTCGCCCAGATTCAGTTATTGGAGATGAAGTACGCGTTGGAAACTTCGTGGAAATCAAAAAAACTGTTTTTGGTAATAGAAGTAAAGCTTCACACTTAAGTTATATCGGGGATGCACAAGTTGGAGAAGACGTGAATCTTGGTTGTGGTTCAATTACGGTGAACTATGACGGTAAGAATAAATTCAAAACTGTGATTGGTAACGGGGTATTTATTGGATGTAATTCAAACCTTGTTGCTCCTGTAACAGTTGAAGATGGTGCTTATGTGGCAGCAGGCTCTACAATTACAGAGAATGTTCCATCAAAAGCATTATCTGTAGCACGTGCACGTCAAGTTAACAAAGAAGACTATGTTGATCAATTGCTGAATAAGAAAAAATCATAATGTGGAGGGTTAATCTAGATGTCGACTCAATATCTAAATTCTAATTTGAAAGTATTCTCTTTAAACTCTAATAAGGAACTTGCTGAGCAAATTGCAAAGCACATTGGAGTAGGACTAGGAAAATGTTCTGTTGATCGTTTTAGTGATGGAGAAGTTCAAATTAACATTGAAGAAAGTATCCGTGGTTGCGATGTATTCATTATTCAATCTACAAGCTTCCCAGTAAACGAACATATCATGGAATTACTTATTATGATCGATGCATTAAAACGTGCATCTGCAAAAACAATTAATATTGTTATTCCTTATTATGGTTATGCGCGTCAAGACCGTAAAGCGCGTTCTCGTGAACCAATTACATCGAAACTTGTAGCAAACTTGCTTGAAACAGCAGGTGCAACTCGTGTAATCACTCTAGATTTACATGCTCCACAAATTCAAGGGTTCTTTGATATCCCAATCGACCACTTAATGGGTGTACCAATTCTTTCAGATTACTTTGAAACAAAAGGTCTTAAAGATATCGTAATCGTGTCACCTGACCACGGTGGGGTAACTCGTGCTAGAAAAATGGCAGATCGCCTAAAAGCGCCAATCGCTATTATTGATAAGCGTCGTCCTCGCCCGAACGTATCAGAGGTAATGAACATTATCGGTAATATTGAAGGTAAAACAGCAATTTTAATTGATGACATCATTGATACAGCTGGTACAATTACATTAGCAGCGAACGCTCTTGTTGAGAACGGTGCTTCTGAAGTATATGCTTGCTGTACACACCCAGTATTATCTGGTCCAGCAATTGAACGTATCCAAAACTCAAATATTAAAGAGTTAGTTGTAACAAACTCTATCGTATTACCAGAAGAGAAGAAAATCGACAAAGTACATGAACTTTCAGTTGCTCCACTAATCGGAGAAGCGATCATTCGTGTATACGAAGAAGAATCTGTAAGTGTATTATTCAATTAATTGGATAGAATGAGACGTAACCAAGATTGGTTACGTCTTTTCGTATCGAAAAAAGAAAGTAGTGGTACAAGAATGAAATTGATAGTAGGACTTGGGAACCCGGGTAGAGAATATGAATTAACAAGGCATAATATTGGGTTTATGGCGATTGATGAACTTGCAAAGCGTTGGAATATTTCTTTAAACGAACAAAAATTTAAAGGGGTATTTGGTGCAGGGTTTGTTAATGGAGAAAAAGTAATCTTACTAAAGCCACTTACATATATGAATTTATCTGGGGAAAGTATTCGTCCACTTATGGATTACTATAAAATTGATGTAGAGGACTTTGTTGTTCTGTACGATGATTTAGACATCCCTGTAGGTAAATTACGCCTTCGTATGAAAGGTAGTGCTGGTGGACATAATGGTGTGAAATCAACAATTTCACATTTAGGAACACAAGAGTTTCAACGTATCCGTATGGGAATTGATCGTCCGAAAAATGGAATGAAGGTAGTAGATTACGTATTAGGACGCTTTACATCGGAAGAAATTCCTGATGTAAATCATTCTATTGAAAAAGCGGCAGATGCATGCGAAGAATGGTTAAATAAACCGTTTCTTCAAATCATGAATACTTTCAATAGTTAAGGGTATGGTTTGGAATATTTTGTTTAGTTTTTACCCATACTAGTGGTAATTGGATTTTTAGGAGGCTAGTATGGAAGGATATTATTATTGCAGACATTGCGGGAGTAATGTAGGCTCCGTTACCGCAGAAAAAGTATATAGCGACGTTTTATTTCAACTAACAGAGCAAGAAGTAGTAGAGATGATTCATTTTCATGAGAATGGAAATATATATATAAAAACGATTTGTGAATCGTGTCAAGAAACGCTCGCATCTTATCCTGAGTATTATGAATATGAAAAATTTCTGCAATAAAATGTTGTCGCTTTGGCGTGTCCAAAGCATTTTTCTGTTTTCTTTTTCCAAAATATTTGCATAAAATATAGTGGCTTGCTCTTTATGTTGAGAGGGGTTTTGAAAATGATAGGTTTATTAGAACAATTTTATAAAAATGAAGAGATCCAATCGGTTATTAATGGATTAGAAGATGGTTTAAAAGAGCAACTTGTATCAGGTATGGCAACCTCTTCTCGTTCGTTATTAATGGCGGCCTTATATAAAAAAACAAAAAAATCACAACTTATTGTGACGCATAATTTATATCAAGCGCAAAAAGTGCATGAAGATTTAGTGGCGTTACTTGGTGAAAAAGATGTATGGCTATATCCAGTGAATGAATTGATAGCATCAGAACTTGGTGTTGCAAGTCCTGAATTGAAGGCGCAACGTATTGAAGTATTAAACCGTTTAGCTGCTGGAGAGAATGGGATTATTGTAGCGCCAGTTGCAGGACTGCGCAGATTTTTACCAATGAAAGAATTATGGAAGCAAAGGCAAATCGAAATCAATCTAGGGCAAGAGATTGATTTAGATACATTCTTGCATACTTTACATCATATTGGTTATGAGCGTAAGTCGATGGTAGAGGCTCCTGGGGAATTTAGTTTGCGCGGGGGAATATTAGATATTTATCCACTAACTGAAGAGTTACCATTTCGTATTGAATTTTTCGACACAGAAGTCGATTCTATTCGATTATTTGATGTGGATGAACAGCGCTCTCAAGATAAAAAGGAAAGTGTTAGATTTGGTCCAGCAACAGAGTTTTTATTTTCGCAGGAAGAATTGAAATCGGGAATTAAGCATCTTGAGGAAGGCTTGACCAAGACCATGCAAAAACTTTCCGATGATAAATTGAAGACTACAGTGCTTGAGACGGTAAGTCATGAAATTGAGATGTTAAAAAATGGGCAAAGTATAGAACAGATGTTTAAATATTTATCTATTTTCTATAAAGAACCTGCTAGTCTGATAGATTATTTACCAGAAGATGGTGTTGTGGTTTTAGATGAGATTTCCCGTATTCAAGAAACATCATCATATCTTGAAACAGAAGAGGCGGAATGGTATATATCACTTCTTGGTGAGGGAACAATTATTCAAGATTTATCTTTCTCCCACTCGTTTGAGGAATTTCTTCATCATAAAAAAAGAAGTTTTGTATATTTAACGTTATTCTTACGTCATATAGCACATACACATCCGCAAAACATTGTGAATGTGACATGTAAAACAATGCAAGACTTCCATGGGCAGATGCAGTTGTTGAAAACTGAAATTGATAGATGGAGCGAAGGGCATTTTACAACTGTTGTGCTTGGCACAGATGATGAACGTGTAAAAAAACTACAACATATTTTAAGTGATTATGATATTGAGGCAGATATTGTAGAGGGCACAGATATATTATTGCCTGGAAGGTTACAAATTGCTGTAGGTGATTTACATGCAGGATTTGAAATGCCAATGCAAAAGCTTGTTGTCATTACTGAAAAAGAGCTTTTTCATAAGAAAGTTAAAAAATCACAACGTAAGCAAAAGTTATCGAATGCTGAACGTATTAAAAGTTATTCGGAATTAAAAGTTGGAGATTATGTAGTTCATGTAAATCATGGTATAGGTAAATTCTTAGGTATTGAGACATTAGAGATTAATGGTGTTCATAAAGATTACTTGAATATTAAATATCAAGGTAATGATAAGTTATACGTTCCAATTGAACAAATTGACCAAGTGCAAAAATATGTAGGATCTGAAGGGAAGGATCCTAAAGTTTATAAATTGGGCGGGAATGATTGGAAGAAGGTCAAAACGAAAGTTGAAAAATCTGTACAAGACATTGCGGATGACCTAATTAAACTATATGCTGAGCGCGAAGCTTCAAAGGGTTATGCATATACACCAGATACAGCAGAACAACAAGAATTTGAATCTTCTTTCCCATATCAAGAGACAGAGGATCAATTACGCTCTATTGAAGAGATTAAAAAGGACATGGAACGCGGACGTCCGATGGATAGGCTTCTTTGTGGTGATGTAGGATATGGAAAGACGGAAGTAGCTATTCGTGCGGCATTTAAGGCGATTATGGATGAAAAACAAGTTGCGATTTTAGTGCCGACAACGATCCTTGCACAACAACACTATGAAACAATTCGAGAGCGTTTTCAAGATTACCCGATTAATATTGGGTTACTAAGTAGATTCCGCACGCGAAAACAACAAAATGAAACAATTAAGGGTTTAAAGGATGGAACGGTAGATATTGTAATCGGAACGCATCGTATTTTATCTAAAGATGTTACTTATAAAGACTTGGGACTTCTGATTATTGATGAAGAGCAAAGATTTGGTGTGACGCATAAAGAAAAAATTAAACAATTGAAAGCAAATGTTGATGTATTAACATTAACGGCAACTCCAATTCCACGTACACTGCATATGTCTATGCTTGGAGTACGTGATTTATCTGTTATTGAGACACCACCAGAAAATCGTTTCCCAGTCCAAACGTATGTAGTGGAGTATAATCCTGCGTTAATGCGAGAAGCGATAGAACGAGAGCTTGCAAGAGGTGGTCAGATTTACTTCCTATACAATCGTGTGGAGGATATTGAAAGAAAAGCAGATGAAATTTCAATGTTAGTTCCAGATGCTCGTGTAACATACGCACATGGGAAAATGAATGAAGGTGAATTAGAGTCTGTTATGCTATCGTTTTTAGAGGGGCAGCATGATGTTCTTGTGAGTACAACAATTATTGAAACAGGTGTAGATATTCCGAACGTTAATACGTTAATTGTATTTGATGCAGACCGTATGGGACTATCACAGTTGTATCAGCTTCGTGGGCGTGTTGGGCGTTCTAATCGTGTTGCATATGCATACTTTGCATACAAACGTGATAAAGTGTTATCAGAAGTTGCAGAGAGACGTCTACAAGCAATTAAAGAGTTCACAGAGCTTGGATCTGGTTTCAAGATTGCAATGAGGGATTTATCAATTCGTGGTGCGGGTAACTTGTTAGGGGCAGAACAACATGGATTTATTGATTCTGTCGGATTTGATCTATATTCTCAAATGCTAAAAGATGCAATTGAACAGCGCAGAGGAACAGATGGAGTTGAAAATACAGTTAATGTTGAAATCGACTTGGAAGTAGATGCATATTTACCAGATGCTTATATTTCAGATAGTAAACAAAAAATTATGATGTATAAACAATTTAGAGGTGTTTCTGCAATTGAGGATATTGAAGAGCTGCAGGAAGAGATGATAGATAGATTTGGTGATTATCCACAAGAAGTTGGTTATTTATTACAAATTGCAAATATTAAGGTATTGGCAATGAAAGAACAAATTGAATTAATTAAGCAAAATAAATTTGAAGTAACAATCCTGTTTTCGGAACAAGCAAGCCAAAACATTGATGGTGGAAAATTATTCATGCTTGGAAATAGTTTTGGACGTATGATCGGTCTAGGAATGGAAGGATCACAATTGAAAATCGTTATGAAAACAAATGGTTTAGAAACATCGAAGTGGTTAACAATTGCTGAAAATTTATTAAAAGGCCTACCAGATGTGAAAAAAGAAGTCATAAATGCCTAATATAAGATAAAAAAATACAATTCGACGTGTATAGAAGAACTAATGTGTAAAATACTATGTCTAACAGTTGGTGATTTTTACATGAACAGGTAAATTCACCACTTTGATCATCAGTAGAAAGTGAGGCAGCATTAGAATGAAAGCAACTGGAATCGTACGTCGAATTGATGATTTAGGCAGGGTAGTAATCCCGAAGGAAATTCGTAGAACTTTACGTATTCGAGAAGGAGACCCACTAGAAATATTTGTTGATCGCGATGGAGAAGTGATTTTGAAGAAATATTCTCCGATTAGTGAATTAGGTGACTTTGCAAAAGAATATACGGAAGCTTTATACGATAGCTTAGGACATAATGTGCTTGTATGCGATCGTGATTCTATTATCGCAGTAGCAGGCATATCTAAAAAAGAATACTTAAATAAAAGTGTTGGCGATTTAATTGAGAAGACAATGGAAGAACGTAAGTCTGTAATTATGACAGATGAAAGCGAAATTTCAATTATTGATGGAGTAACAGAAAAAGTTCATTCCTATACAATTGGCCCAATTGTTGCGAATGGGGATCCAATTGGGGCTGTTATTATCTTCTCTAAAGAGGCTATTATAAGTGAAATAGAGCATAAGTCAGTAAATACAGCAGCAAGCTTTTTAGCGAAACAAATGGAGCAATAAGGCTATATCGAATTTTAGAAGTAGCAATCTTTCCTAATTATGATATTTCTTCTTGAGAAATCAATTATTCGGAGATATATGTATATTGAATGAAGGTAGCGCTTTGCTACCTTTTTTCGTTGCACGAACGTATTATTACTCGTGTAGGTAAGGAAGTTTGTCCTTTTCTTTATGATATAATACGAGGGGTGAGAACAGAAAAAGGAGTTTTCTTGTATGGAATCGAGGAAATATCAAGCCTTTTGGCGTGGGGCTATTATATTAACAATCGCAAGTTTTGTTACAAAGGTATTAAGCGCTTTTTACCGTATTCCATATCAAAATATAGCGGGTGATATTGGTTTTTATATTTACCAACAAATTTATCCGTTTTATGGATTTTGTTTAATTTTAGCCACTTATGGGTTCCCCATTATAATTTCAAAAATGGTTGCGGAACGATTAGAGCGAGGGAAAAAGCAAGAAGCAGAAGAAATTATTTGTGTATCTTTTTGGTTTTTATTAGGGATTGGTTTTATTGGCTTTTTTACATTGTTCTTTGGTGCCGAAGCAATTGCAACAGCCATGGGCGATATACACTTAGATAAGCTATTGCGTGTTATTTCATTTTCATTCATATTGATGCCGTTTTTAGCTGTAGCAAGAGGGTATTTTCAGGGTTTTAATAATATGATGCCAACAGCTGTTTCGCAAGTGATAGAACAAACAATTCGTGTTTCTATTATTGTATTTTTATCTCTATTCCTCATTGCTCACGGATTTGATTTATATACAGTCGGTGCAGGTGCTATGTTAGGCTCAATCGCAGGCGGATTGATTGGGATTATCGTACTTGTACTTTATATGCGTCATGACTTTCGTTCCATATTCTTTAAAAGTGTAAAGAGAATTAAAGGAAAAAAGAGGATTATTAATATCCTGTTTTGGCAAGGACTGGCGATTTGTGTTAGTAACTTAGTGCTTATTTTTATACAAATGGCCGATTCTGTTTCCTTCTATTCTTTACTTATTGGGGCAGGAGAGCAAGCTGAAAGTGCAAAGGTATTAAAAGGTGTTTATGACAGAAGTATCCCACTTATGCAATTAGGTACTGTCGTGACAACTTCTTTCTCGTTGTCGCTTATTCCAATTATTACAGCGGCGAAGGAAAGAGGAGATCTTACCTTTATTCGAGAAAAGGTAAAGTTAGCAATGAAAATAACATTTGTTATCGGATTTGCGGCGGCCGTTGGATTAACTTGTATTATTCAACCTACGAATATTATGTTGTTTGAAAATAGTGATGGATCAGATGTTTTATCCATTTTATCTTTATCTATTTTATTTAGTTCATTGTCGATTACAACTGCTTCTATTTTGCAGGGGTTAGGACAAACATTACAGCCAGCGGTATTCGTTATATTTGGAGGTTGTTTAAAGTTAGCTTTAAACTATATGTTAATGCCGTATTTTGGTGTGAAGGGAGCTGCAATTGCAACGCTAGTTGCGTTACTTGTAATTTCTTTGCTAAATAGTGCATTACTTATGCGAGTTGTATCGGAATCGCTTATTGATAAACGGAATATGTTAGGTGTAGTTATTAGTGGTATCGGTATGGGATTTGTATTAATAATGTTTATGCGTGTATTGCAAATGTCTGGATTAGTAATTGATACAGAACATAGAGGGATTGCGACACTTGAGGCGTTGTTAGGTGTAGCTATCGGTGGATTAACATATGTGTTTTTAATTTTAAAATTACGTGTATTTACAAAAGCGGAAATAGGAACCGTTATGAAAAAAGAGAAAAAAGAAGGTTCATTGAAGAAGAGTGGATAGAGGTGGCAGGTTGTGAGTGGAATCATTACTATTTTAGGATTAGGTGCTGGTGAGTTAGATCAGTTAACGATGAGTGTATATCGGAAAATAAAAGAAGCAGATCACATGTTTGTTAGAACGAAGGAACATCCCGTTATAGAAGAGTTGGAGAAAGATGGTATACAATATACAGCCTTTGACAATATATATGAAGCACATGATACATTTGAAATTGTATATGAAACAATTGCGAATACATTGCTAGAACAAGCTGAAGGCACAGAAATCATCTATGCCGTTCCAGGGCACCCGCTTGTAGCGGAAAGGACGGTTCAGCTACTTTTGGAAAAAGGCAAAGTAGCGAATGTTGAGGTGCGAATTGAAGGTGGACAAAGTTTCCTTGACCCTATGTTTGCAAGTCTTAAGATTGATCCGATTGAAGGATTCCAATTAATTGACGCCACATCATTTGAAAGAGGACAATTAGAATTACGTCAACATTTAATCTTTTGCCAAGTTTATGACGCATTCGTTGCATCAGATGTGAAATTAACATTAATGGAGATGCTACCAGATGATTACGATGTGTATATCGTAACAGCTGCAGGGACTTCATTTGAACAAGTTAAAAAGGTACCGTTGTACATGTTAGATCATGAAACCGAGTTGAATAATTTAACGAGTGTGTACGTACCACCAGTTCAGGAACGTGCGTCCTTGTATCAACAGTTTGATGTGCTTAGAGAAATTATTGCAGACCTTCGTGGACCAAATGGTTGTCCGTGGGATAAAAAGCAAACACATCAATCTTTAAAGAAGTATTTAATTGAGGAAGCTTATGAAGTGTTGGAAGCAATTGATGAAGAGGATGATGATCACTTAGTAGAAGAACTGGGTGATATATTATTACAAGTTATGTTGCATGCCCAAATTGGAGAGGACGAAGGTTGGTTCTCTATAGATGATATTATTCGAACTTTATCTGAGAAAATGGTTCGTCGCCATCCGCATGTATTCGGGAATACGGATGTAAATAATGCCGATGAAGTAATTGCCAATTGGGAAGAAATTAAAAAACAGGAAAAAGGATTCGTGAAAGAATCTGTTTTAAATGGAGTTCCAAAGAGTTTACCACAGTTACTACGCGCTTATGAAATTCAGAAAAAAGCTGGTAAGGTTGGTTTCGATTGGGTTGAAGTACAACCGATGATAGAGAAAGCCTTAGAAGAATGGCAAGAGTTCCAACAAGAAGTTACAAACATGGATGAGGCGAAGATGTTAGGTGAATTTGGCGATTTACTATTTGCGTTTGTTAATATAGCTCGTCATTATAAAATAGATCCAGAAGAGGCGTTACGTTCAACTAATGAGAAATTCGTTGGTCGTTTCTTATTCATGGAAGCAAAGGTAGCTGAAATGAATAAAGAGATGCAAGATTTATCATTAGAGCAGTTAGATGTTTTATGGGAAGAGGCAAAACAAACAGAGCGTTAATGGGGGGATTTAACATGCGTCTAGATAAGTTTTTAAAAGTATCACGTTTAATTAAAAGAAGAACATTAGCGAAAGAAGTGGCTGACCAAGGAAGAATATCAATTAATGGTCAAGTGGCAAAAGCGAGTTCAGATGTGAAAGTAGCTGATGAATTAACAATTCGTTTTGGGCAAAAAATAGTGACTGTAAAAATAAACGAATTGAAAGAAACGACAAAAAAAGAAGATGCAGCAAATATGTATAGCTTAGTTCGTGAAGAAAAAGTAAAGGCTGAAGAAGGCTTGTTCTAAAATCAATTATCTCTTCATACATTACTATTAGCTAGTATAAATGTATGGGGGGATTTACGTGAATAATGGTTACTCACCTATGTCTTCTAATCAACAAAATGTTTCTGTAGAGCATGATATTATTATGCGTGGCAGGCGCGTAATTGATATTACCGGTGTAAAGCAGGTGGAGAGTTTTGATAGCGAAGAGTTTTTACTTGAGACTGTAATGGGCTTTTTAACAATTCGTGGTCAAAATTTGCAAATGAAAAATTTAGATGTAGAAAAAGGTATTGTATCGATTAAAGGGAAAGTTCATGAGATGCTGTATATTGATGAGAATCAAGGGGATAAAACTAAAGGCTTCTTTAGTAAGTTGTTTAAATGAGTCTAACAATTCAGTTGTATACGATGCTCTCAATGATTGGAATGGGTGCTTGGATTGGAGCGTCTTTAGATACCTACCAACGATTTTTAAAGCGTCAAGAACGTAAACGTTGGCTTGTATTTATACATGATATACTATTTTGGATTGTCCAAGCATTATTCGTTTTTTATGTATTGCTTCTTGTAAATGAAGCTGAACTACGTATATATGTATTTTTAGCATTATTATGTGGTTTTGCGGCATATCAAAGCTTATTGAAGGCAGTATATATGAGACTGTTAAATTTTCTCATCTATATTTTTGTGCAAACAACACACTTTTTTGTTCAAATTATACAGCTACTCATGATAAAACCTGTTATTATTATAGCGCAGCTATTTATTGCATTTATATTATTCTTATTTCGTATACTGCTTTCAATTGGACATGTGTTATGGAAAATGGTGATTTGGATATTACTTTTCATATGGAAAGTTTTTTTCTGGCCTGTTCGATTTATTGCTTCGCTCATATGGAAACTTCTCCCTAATCGTGTTAAACTTTTTATAATGAAACATGTAGGGTTCCTGCAATATGTAGCAAAATTGAAGGGACATATCTTCCAATTATGGGAGCGTATAAAAAAGAAGTTAGGGGGACCTCGGAAATGAGGGAACTGAGACAAAGAACAATCGAAAAACAGAGTCCAAATCCTGTTAAAGAGCATATAATACAAACGGATGAGAACAGGAAGCGACTTTATCGCCGTTTAGCGGTTTTTCTTGTCTTTGCTTTTACAATTATTGCGAGTATTAGTGTAACGTTTTATCAACAAAACAGTTCCATTAGAGCAAAAGAAGCAAAAGTTAAGGACATGAAAAAAGAACTGGATTCATTAACGAATAAAGAAAAGAGTCTAAAAGACGAAGTTCAAAAGTTAAATGATGAAGAGTACGTATTAAAGATTGCTAGAAGGGATTATTTCTTCTCTGGAAAAGGGGAGATAATTTTTCCTGTTTCTAAGTAGAGTATGTCTTATTGACACTATATTTTAGGATTATATATAATAAAGTAAAATTTGACTTTTTAACCACTAAGGAGGAGCATTTTTTTTATGTCAATCGAGGTAGGCAGCAAGTTACAGGGTAAAGTAACAGGTATTACAAATTTTGGGGCTTTTGTGGAGCTGCCAGAAGGCTTAACGGGTCTAGTTCATATTAGTGAAGTTGCTGATAATTATGTGAAAGATATTAACGATCACTTAAAAGTGGGCGACCAAGTAGAAGTAAAAGTTATTAACGTTGAAAAAGATGGTAAGATCGGTCTATCTATTAAAAAAGCGAAAGAGCGTGAAAAAACAGAAGGAGATCGTCCACGTGGTGAATACCAACGCGGTGGCGATCAACAACGTTCTGGACGTCCACAACGTAATAATCGTTCTTTCAACAGAGATAACCGTGGCGGCGGTAACGACCGAGCTCCAAAAGAAACATTCGAGCAAAAAATGGCACGTTTCTTAAAGGATAGCGAAGATCGCTTAACTTCTTTAAAACGTAACACAGAATCTAAACGTGGTGGCCGTGGCGCACGTCGCGGATAATCAGAACGTTTAATTCTTAGCATATAGAGAGGTGCCCAGGGCAATTGCTCGGGGTGCTTTTTTATATGTGAAAATATATTTTAAAAAAATTTTCAAGATATGTTGACTTTAAATTATATCTGAGGTAAGATACTAATTGTCCGTTAAATAAGACGACATGGCGGTGTAGCTCAGCTGGCTAGAGCGTACGGTTCATACCCGTGAGGTCGGGGGTTCGATCCCCTCCGCCGCTATATTTCATTTAACGGCCCGTTGGTCAAGTGGTTAAGACACCGCCCTTTCACGGCGGTAACACGGGTTCGAATCCCGTACGGGTCATCTAAAAAGATCATGCAAATTTGCATGATCTTTTTTTGTTAAATAAATTAAGACATACAATGCTTCTACAAAATCACCCTATATTTTCTGAATGTTCAATTAAAAATTTAAGGATAAATTACATACCGTGTATATATGTAGAGTTATTTCGAATAAAAAGTCGAACGATTATAAAAGTGAAAACTGTTGTTTTGACAAAAATCCCAATAATCATCTTTTATAATGACAGTAATTAAACTATGCAGGTGGTGTTAAAAATATGCCTAAAGCAGGAAGGAATACTATGAATACAAGTGCATTGGCAATGAATGAGAGTCAGCTTGGAGCAGTAAAGTGGACGAGTAAGTTGCGAATGAAGTTTGAGCAAGTTTTCTTTAGATGGGGATTTATTATTGTTGTTATTGGTTTTCTTTTGGGACGAGCATATATATTAACAAACATTTTACCGTTTGCACTACCGTTTTTTGCTGCTGTTTATGTTATGAAGCGGGATAAAATGCCGCTCGCGTTCTTGGCTCTAATGGGAGGCGCACTTTCAGTTTCGATAGATAATTTATTCTTTACCTTTGCATCTATTTTTACTTTCTTCATTTATAATATCTTCTTCAGTCGATTTACACGTAAAACTGTTGGTCTTGTTCCATTCCAAGTATTTATCTCCGCATTAACCGCACATTTAGTTGTCGTATATTTTGCACAACAAACCGTCACCATGTACGATTTGCTAGTTAGTACGATTGAGGCAGGGCTTAGCTTCGTATTAACTATGATATTTTTACAAAGCGTTCCGCTTTTAGTAGAAAGAAAAGGTAAACAGCAAGCGTTAGAGACAGAAGAAATCGTTTGTTTAATTATATTACTAGCATCTGTTTTAACGGGTACAACGGACTGGTTTGTATATGATGCTTCTATTCAACATATTTTTACTAGGTATTTAGTGCTCGTGTTTGCATTTATCGCGGGGGCCGCTACAGGATCTACAGTGGGGGTTGTAACTGGATTAATATTAAGTTTAGCCAATGTCTCCAGCTTATCTCAACTTAGTCTGTTAGCCTTTTCTGGGTTGCTTGGTGGTTTATTAAAAGAAGGGAAGCGCTTAGGTGTTAGTTTAGGTTTATTAATTGGGACGAGCTTGATTACGTTATATGTAGACAAGCAAACAAACATTGTGACAACCTTAATTGAATCTGGTGTGGCGATTGCTTTCTTCTTATTAACACCGAAACTTGTTATGGATCGTATTGCTAAATTTATGCCAGGCACACAGGAACATTCGCAAGATCAACAACAGTATTTAAGAAGGATGCGTGATGTTACAGCGAATAAGATTAATCAATTTGCCAATGTATTTGCTGCTTTATCTAATAGCTTTTCTGTATATGGATATGTCGAGGAGGAAGATAAAGAGACAGAGGCAGATTTGTTCTTAAGTACAATTACTGCAAAAACATGTCAAACATGCTTTAAAAAGGACCAATGCTGGGTAGTTAACTTCGACAAAACGTATGATTATATGAAACAAATAATGAGCGAAACGGAAGAGGGGACGTTGCAGCATAATCGAAAGTTAGTTCGTGAATGGGACAAGCATTGTGTGAGAGGGAAGAAAGTGACGGATTTAGTAGCGGGCGAATTAGATCACTTTTATGAGGGGCAAAAATTACGAAAACAAATGAAGGAAAATCGTAGAATAGTAGCAGAGCAACTATTAGGTGTATCAAAAGTTATGGAAGATTTCGCTAAGGAGATACAAAGGGAACGAGAAAATCATCAAGTACAAGAAGAACAGATTCTGCAAGCGTTTCGTGATTTTGGTGTAGAAATAGAGCATGTTGATATTTATTGTTTAGATAGAGGGAGTATTGATATTGAAATGTTGATTCCAGTTGCATCTAATGAACATGGGGAATGTGAAAAGTTAGTTGCACCGATGCTTTCTGATATTCTAAAGGAAAACATTGTTGTTAAACATGAAGAAAAATCTTCTTATCCGAACGGCCATAGCTTAATATCATTTGGTTCAGCAAAAACGTATTCTCTTGATACGGGCTTGGCCACAGCTGCAAAAGGCGGTGGGTTTGTTTCGGGTGATTCTTACGCGATGATGGATTTAAGTGTTGGTAAATATGCGCTTGCAATTAGTGATGGTATGGGAAATGGGCAAAGAGCTCATATGGAGAGTAAAGAAACGGTAAAATTATTACAAAAAATACTTCAATCAGGCATTGATGAGGAAATAGCGATTAAGTCTATCAATTCTATTCTTTCCTTAAGAACAACAGAAGAGATGTTTACGACGTTAGATTTAGCTATGGTAGATTTGCGGGATGCGAATGCGAAATTTTTAAAGATTGGATCGACGCCGAGTTTTGTTAAACGCGCAAATAATATTTTGAAAATTGAGGCAAGTAATCTACCAATGGGGATTATTGAGGATGTTGAAGTTGATGTAGTGGGTGAACAATTAAAAACGGGCGATATTCTTATTATGATGAGCGATGGGATTTTTGAGGGAGCACAACATGTGGAGAATCACGAACTATGGATGAAGCGGAAAATTAAAGAGTTACAAACCGAAGATCCGCAAGAAATTGCTGATATCATCATGGAAGAGGTGATTCGCTCTTGTGATGGTTATATAAATGACGATATGACCATTGTTGTGGCGAAAGTGAAGAAAAATATGCCGAAGTGGGCTACGATTCCAATTGTAGGAGTGCAGGCACAATAAGGTGAAACCCTAATCAGTGGGGGGCTTTATCTTCCGCTGATTATTAACCTTCACCAATCGGACCTTTATGGGCAGCCTGTCCCATCTAAATTTCTAAAAACCTAGGTAAATGCCTAGGTTTTTTTTTCTTTAAAAGATAATGTTATTATTTTTGTGAATATGTACGGAGGATGTAAGATAAAAATGTAATTTTTGTATATCTTTTTTTTGCACAATGTTTGTAAAAGTTGTACCATTATAAACAAGGTAACTAACGTTGCTGTTCTTGTTTAATGAAAGGTGATTACGAAGTTGAAAGATACATTTGTTGAAAAGGTAGATGACTTTGTAAAGCAGCATGATGTATTAAAGGAACGTTCAACAATTGTTGTAGGTGTTTCAGGTGGTCCTGATTCTTTGGCTCTTCTATATTATTTGTTAGAAAAAAGAGCAGCAAAACGGTTTGAAATTGTAGTGGCACATGTGGATCACATGTTTAGAGGTGATGAATCTCATGAGGACTTACAGTTTGTGCAGGACCTTTGTAAAGGACTGGGAGTTATTTGCGAAACGATAAGGATTAATGTGTCGCAATATCAACAGCAATACGGGATGAATGCACAGGTTGCTGCTAGAGAATGCAGATATGCATTTTTGGAAAGAATAATGAAGAAATATGATGCGAGATATGTAGCTCTTGGACATCATGGTGATGATCAAGTGGAGACGATTTTAATGCGTCTTGTACGAGGGAGTACTCCGAAAGGGTATGCAGGAATTGCGGTGAAGCGTCCTTTTCATAATGGGTATTTAATTAGGCCGTTACTTGGAGTAACGAAGGAAGAAATTGTTGATTACTGTAATAAGCTAAAAATAATTCCCCGTATAGATCCGAGTAATAAAAAGGAAGTATATACAAGGAATCGATTACGTAAATATGTTCTTCCTCATTTGAAAGAAGAAAATTCACAAGTGCATGAGAAATTCCAAAAATTTAGCATGCAGATACAAGAGGATGAGGCATATTTGCAGGAATTAGCTTTTGAGAAAATGAATAAAGTAATTACAAAAAAAAGTGATAAACAAATTAGCTTATCAATTCCTGCCTTTGAATCCATGTCTATACCTTTACAAAGAAGAGGGATTCAACTAATATTAAACTATCTTTATGAATATAAGATTCCATCTTCTCTTTCCTCTATACATATTGACAAAGTGATTGAGTTTTTTAAGCGGACACAACCTTCGGGTTCACTTGATTTCCCAGGTGATTTAAAAATTGTTCGCACATACGAGGAGTGTAGCTTTGGATTTAAACAAGAAATTGTTTCTCCTTTTTTACAAGATTTATCAGTGCCTGGGACAATTACGCTATCGAACGGGGATAAACTTGTAACAGAGGTGAGCGAAGATATACCAAGTAACATGAATGAAACAGTATTTGTTGCTAAGTATAATGATATATCATATCCACTTCGTATTCGTTCTAGAGAAAATGGAGATCGCATGTCAATACAAGGTATGAATGGCACCAAAAAGATAAAAGCTATTTTTATCGAAGCGAAAGTACCAAGAGAAAAAAGAGAAGAATGGCCGGTCGTTTGTGATGCAAGTGGGAATATTATTTGGTTACCCTTGTTGAAGCGATCTGCATTTGCTATCTCGAAAGAGAAGGCAAAGAAGGATAAATATGTGATTATTCACTACAAAAGCAAGGAGTCTTCCGGGAGGATAATGAAATGATGAATCAAGATATCGAAAAAGTATTAATTTCTGAAGAGCAAATACAAGAAAAGGTGCTCGAATTAGGCGCAATTATTGCAGAGGATTACAAAAACACAGTACCTCTTGCGATTGGTGTACTAAAGGGTGCAATGCCATTCATGGCAGATTTATTAAAGAGAACAGATACATATCTTGAAATGGATTTTATGGCTGTATCTAGTTACGGTCACTCAACTGTTTCAACAGGCGAAGTGAAAATTTTAAAAGACCTTGATACTTCTGTAGAAGGTCGCGATATTTTAATCGTTGAAGATATTATTGATAGCGGTCTTACGCTAAGTTACTTAGTGGACCTATTTAAATATCGTAAAGCGAAGTCTGTAAAAATCGTTACGTTATTAGATAAACCGACAGGCCGTAAGGTGGATTTGAAAGCGGATTATGTTGGATTTACTGTACCGCATGAATTTGTTGTAGGATATGGATTAGATTATAAAGAGCAGTACCGTAATCTTCCTTATGTAGGAGTATTAAAACCAAGCGTTTACTCAAATTAATTAAATACAGGCGTCACAATTGTATAGGAAATTTTTTCTATGTTACGATTTACTATAGTGCTTATGCCGTGAGAGGAGGTTAGGAATGAATCGTATCTTCCGTAATACCATCTTTTATTTACTGATATTCCTAGTAGTAATTGGAATCGTGAGCTATTTTAATGGTTCGACACAAAAAACGACATCAGTTAGCTACGATAAATTCATTACTAAACTAGAAAAAGGTGAAGTGCGTAATGTGCAACTTCAACCGAAAAATGGTGTATTTGAGGTAAAAGGACAATTTAACAACTCTAGCCAAGGAGAACAATTTGTTACTTATGCACCAAATACTGAGGAATTACAAAAGAAAATTAATGACAAAGCGCAAGGTGCTGAAGTTAAGTATCAACCAGCAGAGGAAACAAGTGCTTGGGTAACCTTCTTTACTTCTATCATTCCGTTTGTTATTATCTTCATTTTATTCTTCTTCTTATTAAACCAAGCTCAGGGCGGCGGTAGCCGTGTTATGAACTTCGGGAAAAGTAAGGCGAAGTTATATAATGACGAAAAGAAAAAAGTTCGTTTCAGAGATGTTGCTGGAGCGGATGAAGAGAAACAAGAGCTTGTTGAGGTAGTTGAATTCTTGAAAGATCCTCGTAAGTTCGCTGAAGTTGGAGCCCGTATTCCGAAGGGTGTTCTATTAGTAGGACCTCCAGGTACAGGTAAAACTTTACTAGCACGTGCTGTTGCAGGTGAGGCAGGCGTTCCGTTCTTCTCTATCAGTGGTTCTGATTTCGTAGAGATGTTCGTCGGTGTCGGTGCATCACGTGTACGTGATTTATTCGAAAACGCAAAGAAAAATGCTCCTTGTATCATTTTCATTGATGAAATTGATGCGGTAGGACGTCAACGTGGCGCAGGTCTTGGTGGTGGCCATGATGAGCGTGAGCAAACGTTGAACCAATTACTTGTTGAAATGGATGGATTCGGTGCAAACGAAGGTATTATTATCATCGCTGCGACAAACCGTCCTGATATTCTTGACCCAGCGTTATTACGTCCAGGTCGTTTTGACCGTCAAATTACAGTAGATCGTCCAGATGTAAATGGCCGTGAAGCTGTACTGAAAGTACATGCTCGTAATAAACCGCTTGATGAGAATATCAACTTAAGAGCAATCGCAACTCGTACGCCAGGATTCTCTGGTGCCGATCTTGAAAACTTATTAAACGAAGCTGCTTTAGTGGCTGCACGTCAAGATAAGAAGAAAATTGATATGAGTGACATTGATGAAGCAACGGATCGTGTTATTGCAGGTCCAGCTAAGAAAAGTCGTGTTATCTCTGAAAAAGAACGTAATATCGTTGCTTTCCATGAAGCGGGCCATACTGTAATTGGTGTTGTTCTTGATGAAGCTGATGTCGTTCATAAAGTAACAATTGTCCCTCGTGGTCAAGCTGGTGGATATGCAGTAATGCTTCCGAAAGAAGATCGTTACTTCATGACAAAGCCAGAGTTACTTGATAAAATCACTGGTTTACTTGGTGGTCGAGTAGCTGAGGAGATTGTATTTGGTGAAGTGAGTACAGGTGCTCACAATGACTTCCAACGTGCGACTGGCATTGCAAGACGTATGGTTACGGAATTTGGTATGAGTGATAAGCTTGGACCAATGCAATTTGGTAGCTCACAAGGTGGTCAAGTGTTCTTAGGAAGAGACTTCCATTCAGAACAAAACTACAGTGATGCAATTGCACACGAAATTGATGTGGAAATGCAAACGATTATGAAAGATTGTTATGCTCGTGCAAAACAAATTCTTACTGAAAATCGTGATAAACTAGATCTTATCGCGAAAACGTTACTTGAAGTAGAAACGTTAGATGCAGAGCAAATCAATCATTTATGTGATTACGGCAGATTACCAGAACGTCCAACATCTTCATCTGATGTGAAAGTAAACATCAACATGAAGAAGGACGATGAAGATACAGAAGATAAGTAAGAGATGAAGGAGTGACGATAGTCACTCCTTTTTTATTTGTGGAACGAAGTGAAGTGGAAAAAGAATTTAAATAAAACTGGTATTAAAAATTGAAATAGAGAGTCATCTTTTTGTAAAATGATGAGGATAGAAAAGCTGATTATATAAGTATGTGTGATATGATGTTTTTATAAGTTTTATACATACTGCACAAATATAGATTAAATAAGATAAGTGGTGAGAATATGATTTTTGTATTGGATGTAGGGAACACAAATGCTGTGCTAGGCGTGTTTGAAGAGGGGGAACTTCGTCAACATTGGCGCATGGAAACAGATCGTCATAAGACCGAAGATGAATATGGAATGCTTGTAAAGCAGTTGCTTGAGCATGAGGGTCTTTCGTTTGAAGATGTGAAAGGTATTATCGTGTCTTCAGTCGTACCACCAATTATGTTTGCTTTAGAGCGCATGTGTGAAAAGTATTTTAAAATTAAACCGCTTGTAGTAGGTCCTGGAATAAAAACGGGGCTAAATATTAAATATGAAAATCCACGTGAAGTAGGCGCGGACCGAATTGTAAATGCAGTAGCAGGAATCCATTTATATGGAAGTCCGCTTATTATTGTCGATTTTGGTACGGCTACTACATATTGTTATATTAACGAAGAAAAACATTATATGGGTGGAGTTATTACGCCAGGAATTATGATTTCAGCAGAGGCCTTATATAGTAGAGCGGCAAAACTTCCTCGTATTGAAATTACAAAACCAAGCAGTGTTATTGGGAAGAATACAGTAAGTGCCATGCAATCTGGTATTCTTTATGGGTATGTTGGACAAGTGGAAGGTATCGTTAAGCGTATGAAAGAGGAAGCTAAACAAGAACCGAAAGTTATTGCAACAGGTGGATTGGCGAAATTAATTTCAGAAGAATCGAATGTAATTGATGTTGTAGATCCATTTTTAACATTAAAAGGTTTATATATGTTATACGAGCGTAATGCAAATTTACAGCATGAGAAAGGTGAATAAATACGTATGAAAGATTATTTAGTAAAAGCATTAGCATTTGATGGAGAAGTGCGTGCGTATAGTGTACGCACAACAAACACAGTAAGTGAGGCGCAAAGACGTCATGATACATGGAGAACAGCTTCAGCAGCGCTTGGTCGTTCTTTAACTGCGGGTACAATTATGGGCGCAATGTTAAAAGGTGACCAAAAGTTAACAATTAAGGTAGAAGGAAATGGTCCGATTGGTCCTATCTTAGTAGATGCTCATGCAAATGGGGATGTACGTGGTTATGTAACAAATCCACATGTGGACTTTGAAGGAACGGAACAAGGGAAATTACGTGTATATCAAGCGGTAGGTACAGAAGGCTTTATAACAGTAATTAAAGATATTGGTATGCGTGAGCCGTTTATCGGTCAATCTCCAATCGTTTCGGGAGAACTAGGGGAAGACTTCACGTATTATTTTGCAGTTTCTGAGCAGACGCCTTCTTCTGTTGGTGTCGGTGTTCTTGTAAATGGAGATGACAGCGTATTAGCAGCAGGTGGATTTATCCTTCAAATTATGCCGGGCGCACAGGAAGAAACAATTTCATTCATCGAAGATCGTTTACAAAAAACCCCTCCTGTATCAACATTGATTGAACAAGGTCTTTCTCCAGAAGAGCTACTGTATGCAGTTCTTGGAGAAGATAAAGTAAAAGTATTAGAAACGATGGATGTTCAATTTAATTGTACATGCTCACGCGAACGTATTGAGAGTGTGTTAATTAGTTTAGGTAAAACAGAGTTAGAGCAAATTCGTGAAGAAGAAGAAGAAACAGAAGTTCATTGTCATTTCTGTAATGAACGATACAAGTTTTCTAAAGAGGATATTACAAATTTAATTGAGAATTTGTAATAAGGGAATTAAGAGGAACAATCCTCCAAATAGATTGACAAACAGGGAATTTTCTGACAAAATCTAAATATAGATAAAACCAATAAAAATACTCGGTGTTAGGAGTGACAGGAATGCGAGTGGCACAATCAGTTTCAGAATTAATCGGGAAAACGCCGATCGTTAAGTTGAACCGCATCGTAGAATCAGATAGCGCAGATATATATTTGAAATTAGAATTTATGAATCCGGGGAGCAGTGTTAAAGATCGTATTGCGTTAGCTATGATTGAAGATGCTGAAAAAAAAGGATTATTAAAAGAGGGCGATACAATCATTGAGCCGACAAGTGGTAACACAGGAATTGGCTTAGCGATGGTAGCAGCTGCTAAAGGATATAAGGCAATTTTAGTAATGCCAGAAACAATGAGTGTTGAACGTCGTAATTTATTACGTGCTTATGGCGCTGAATTAGTATTGACTCCAGGGCCTGAAGGAATGGGCGGAGCAATTCGTCAAGCGACTGAATTAGCAAAAGAACATGGCTACTTTATACCGCAACAGTTCAAAAATCAATCAAATCCAGAAATTCATCGTTTAACAACAGGTCCAGAAATTGTTGAACAAATGGGTGACCAATTAGATGCGTTTATTGCAGGTATTGGTACAGGTGGAACGATTACTGGTGCTGGTGAAGTACTGAAGGAAGCGTATAAAGATATTAAAATTTATGCAGTAGAACCTGCGGATTCACCAGTATTATCTGGTGGGAAACCAGGTCCACATAAAATCCAAGGAATTGGGGCGGGATTTGTTCCAGAAACATTGGATGTACAAGTATATGATGAAATTGTTCAAGTAAAAACAGAGCAAGCATTTGAATATGCAAGAAGAGTGGCTAAAGAAGAAGGTATTTTAGTGGGCATCTCTTCAGGAGCAGTTATTTATGCAGCGACAGAAGTTGCGAAAAAGTTAGGTAAAGGGAAAAAGGTACTTGTTATTATCCCAAGTAACGGTGAACGTTATTTAAGTACACCACTTTATCAATTTGAGTCTTAATTATATGTGATTGAAAAAGCATCCTTGAAAAAGGATGCTTTTTCTTTTTGGATTGGAAATAGGAAAAGAGTGAATGACTAGAAAACTTCATGTAAAATAAGAGGTAGTATAATTAATTTATTTTCACTAGCCTTCGAGTATAACCGATCTATATACATAACGAATGTAGTTGAAGTGGTTAATCTAAGAGGGTGGGATAAAAGAAGACGGGGTGTTGATATGCAACGAAGAAAATCTTTAGCGCTTTCTATTCCATATCAGTTAGATTTCTTTAAGCAATATAAATTTCTTTCTAAGGATAAGCCGCAACATATTTTGTTAGAGAGTGGACGTGGCGGTCGTTATAACATTGTGGGATTAAACCCAGTAGCGGTAATCCGAGGAAAGGGTGAAGCGTTACATATAAGCGAAAGTGGTAAGGAAACAATAAAGCAAGGAAACCCATTAGATCTAATGCAGGAATATATGGAGCGATGGAAAACAGACTATAATCCGGAGTACCCGCCTTTTCAAGGTGGTGCAATTGGTTACTTTAGTTATGATTGTATCCGTTATATTGAAAAACTCCCTTCTCTTGCAGAGGATGACATTAATATACCTGATATATTCTTTTTATTATTTGATGATGTGTTTGTGTATGATCAAGAAGAAAAAGTACTATGGATTATTACGCATTATGTAGATAAGCATGAAGAGGCAAAAGAGCGATTAAATGAATGGAAGATTCTTTGGTCGACAGAAGCGCCGGAAGTGACTATACCATTTGCATGCCCTGAAAAGAAAAGCGAAGCAGTTGCTTTTACTGAAGAAAGCTTTATGAAGGCGGTTGAATGTATTCAAGAATATATTGGGGCTGGTGATGTGTTCCAAGTAAACTTGTCGACAAGACAAGAGAGAACGTTACAAACACACCCGCTAGAAATCTATACAAGTCTTCGTGAAATTAATCCATCTCCATATATGGGTTACTTGGAGCTTGGGGAGTTTCAAATTGTTAGTGGATCGCCAGAGTTGCTAATTAAGAAAAAAGGAACTGAAGTAAGTACAAGACCAATTGCCGGAACAAGATCTAGAGGGGCGAATGAGCAAGAGGATGAAGAATTAGCAAGAGAATTAATTGAGAATGAAAAAGAAAGAGCAGAGCACGTCATGCTTGTGGATTTAGAACGAAATGATTTAGGGCGTGTTTGTAAATATGGCACTGTAGAAGTAGATGAATTTATGGTAATTGAGAAATACTCACATGTTATGCATATTGTTTCTAATGTGCGTGGTGAGGTGGAAGAAGATAAAGATGCTTTTGATTTAGTGAAGGCTGTATTCCCTGGGGGAACAATTACTGGTGCCCCGAAAATACGTACGATGGAAATTATTGAAGAATTAGAACCTGTTCGCCGAGGGATTTATACAGGTTCAATTGGTTGGATTGGTTATTCTGGAGATACGGAATTAAATATTGTGATTAGAACACTTCTTGCTAGAGATGGAAAAGCGCATGTACAAGCAGGAGCGGGAATTGTAATTGATTCAAATCCGGAAAATGAATATAAAGAGTCGTTAAAAAAGGCGATTGCTTTATGGCGTGCAAAAGAATGTAGTGAAGAAACGGTTAGGTGAGAGAAATGATATTAATGATTGATAATTATGATTCTTTTACATTTAATTTAGTGCAGTTTCTTGGAGAACTGGGACAAGAGCTTGTTGTTAAACGTAACGATGAAGTGACTATTTCAGATATTGAGAATATGAAACCAGACTTTTTAATGATTTCGCCAGGTCCATGTAGTCCGAATGAAGCGGGCGTTAGTATGGAGGTTATTCAACACTTTGCCGGAAAGATTCCGATTTTTGGGGTTTGTCTTGGGCATCAATCCATTGCACAAGTGTTTGGTGGGGAGGTAGTTCGTGCAGAGCGATTGATGCATGGGAAAACATCGCTTATGCATCATGACGGAAAGACGATTTTCTCGGATATTCCTAATCCATTTACCGCGACGCGCTATCACTCACTTATTGTTAAGAAAGAAACGTTACCTGATTGCTTAGAGGTAACATCTTGGACTGAAGAAGGGGAAATTATGGGGCTTCGCCATACAACCTTACCAATTGAAGGTGTACAGTTCCATCCGGAATCTATTATGACTTCTCATGGGAAAGAGTTGTTGCAGAATTTCATTCGTAAATACAGTCCAAGTGTGACATCATGTTAATTTACGTAAATGGTAAGTATGTAGAAGCGAGTGAAGCGAGAATTTCTCCGTATGACCATGGTTATTTATATGGTCTTGGAGTTTTTGAGACGTTTCGTATCTATAATGGTCATCCTTTCTTGTTGGATGATCATTATGACCGTTTAATAGGTGCACTGGATACATTGCAAATTAAATGGACAATGACGAAAGATGAAGTACTGCTTATTTTGAAGAATTTACTCGTTAAGAATGAATTAGAGCATGCCTATGTACGTTTTAATGTATCAGCGGGTATAGATGAAATTGGATTGCAAACGGAAATGTATGAAGAGCCGTCTGTTATTGTTTTTATCAAACCTTTAGCAGCCCCAGGAGATGTAGTGGAAAAAGAAGGGGTTGTTTTAAAGCAAGTGCGAAATACACCAGAAGGTGCGTCTCGTTTGAAGTCTCATCATTATTTAAATAACATTTTAGGAAAGCGTGAAATTGGAAGTGTTTTGAATAAGGAAGGTATTTTCCTTACTGAAACAGGTTATGTTGCAGAGGGTATTGTTTCGAATCTCTTTTTTGTAAAAGGTGATATTCTATATACACCTTCGTTAAAAACGGGGATTTTAAATGGTATCACTCGTGCGTTTATTATAAAAGTTGCTGAAGAACTAGGTATAGAAGTAAAGGAAGGTTTCTTTACAAAAGAAGAATTACTTTCAGCTGATGAAGTCTTCGTAACAAATTCGATTCAAGAAATTGTTCCGCTTAATCGTATAGAGGGGCGAGATTTCCCGGGTAAAGTAGGGATGGTTACAAAAAAGTTTATGAATCTTTATGAAATGCAGAGAGAGAAATTGTGGAGCAGAAATGAATTACGAAGAGGAGATGTGTAGTTTGAAGTGGGATTATGATTTGCGCTGCGGCGAATATACATTGAACTTAAATGAAAAAACTTTAATTATGGGGATTTTAAATGTAACGCCAGATTCGTTTTCTGATGGTGGGAGTTACAACGAGGTAGAGGCTGCGGTGCGCCATGCAAAAGAAATGCGAGATGAGGGTGCTCATATTATTGATATCGGTGGAGAATCTACTCGCCCGGGCTTTGCTAAGGTATCAGTGGAAGAAGAAATAAAACGAGTTGTGCCGATGATTCAGGCAGTTTCAAAAGAAGTGCAATTGCCTATTTCTATCGATACGTATAAAGCTGAAGTTGCAAAACAAGCAATAGAAGCGGGTGCTCATATTATTAATGATATTTGGGGAGCGAAGGCGGAACCGAAAATCGCTGAAGTTGCAGCTCATTATGATGTGCCTATCATCTTAATGCATAATCGCGATAATATGAATTATCGTAATTTAATAGCTGATATGATTGCTGATTTATATGACAGTATTAAAATTGCTAAAGATGCTGGCGTGCGAGATGAGAATATTATTTTAGACCCAGGTATTGGTTTTGCTAAAACGCCTGAACAAAACTTAGAAGCGATGCGTAATTTAGAACAGTTAAACGTACTAGGTTACCCAGTTCTCTTAGGTACTTCAAGAAAGTCCTTTATTGGACACGTGCTAGATTTACCGGTAGAGGAACGTCTTGAGGGAACGGGAGCTACCGTTTGTCTTGGTATTGAAAAGGGTTGTGAGTTTGTTCGTGTTCATGATGTGAAGGAAATGGCACGTATGGCTAAGATGATGGATGCAATGATTGGTAAGGGGGTAAAGTAATTGGATAAAATTTATATTCATGATATGGAGTTTTATGGTTATCATGGTGTATTCCCAGAGGAAAATAAATTAGGCCAGAGATTTAAAGTGGACTTAACGGTGGAATTGGATTTGAAACAGGCAGGAGAAAGTGATGACTTAGAGCAGTCTGTCAATTATGGAGAGCTTTTCGAATTATGTAGGAAAGTTGTTGAAGATAGAACGTATAAGCTTGTAGAGAGTATTGCTGAAAATATTGCTACAGATATATTGAAACAATATGAGAGTATTTCAAGATGTACGATAAAGGTAATTAAACCAGATCCACCGATCCCGGGACATTATCGTGCTGTAGCAGTAGAAATTACGAGAGAACGTCCATGAATAATATAGCTTACATTGCATTAGGTTCAAATATCGGAGAACGTTATACGTATTTAACTGAAGCGATTCAGTTTTTAAACAAAAACCCGTATATCCAAGTTAACGATATTTCATCTGTATATGAAACAGAACCAGTTGGCTATACTGACCAAAGTTGCTTTTTAAATTTAGTTATAAAAATTTCTACCAATTTATCACCGCAAGAATTATTGAAGGTTACACAAAGAGTAGAGAATGATTTAGGAAGAAAAAGGGAAATTAGGTGGGGTCCGAGGACCATCGACCTTGACATTTTGCTATATAATCAAGAAAATATTGAAGCAGAGAATCTTATTGTTCCGCATCCGCGGATGTTCGAAAGAGCTTTTGTTATCGTTCCGTTGTTAGAGATTAATCAAGATATAAAACAAAACATTTCACGTTCACAAGTAGAAGAAATGAAAAGGCGAGAGGGAGTAACGGTATGGAAGCAGAAAAATGGGGAAGACGCATTCGAGCTTTTCGAAAGCTAAAAGGTTATACGCAAGAAGGCTTTGCAAAAGAGTTAGGGGTATCTGTATCTGTTTTAGGTGAAGTTGAGAGAGGGAATCGATCGCCTTCCCAAGATTTTGTAGTGGAAGTTGCTAAAGCATTAAAGGTCTCGATAGATGAGTTAATGCCAAAGTGACTATGAAGGAAGGAGTAAGTCGAGTGTTAAAGATCGCAAATATTGAGATGAAAAATCCAGTTGTATTAGCACCGATGGCGGGAGTGTGTAACTCTGCATTCCGTTTGACAGTAAAAGAATTCGGTGCAGGTCTAGTTTGTGCTGAAATGGTAAGTGATAAGGCAATACTACTGAACAATAAAAGAACATTAGATATGTTATATATCGATGAGAGAGAAAAGCCATTAAGTTTACAAATTTTTGGTGGTGAGAAAGAAACCCTTGTAGATGCTGCGAAATACGTAGATAAATATACGACAGCAGACATCATTGATATTAATATGGGTTGCCCGGTACCCAAAATCGTTAAGTGTGATGCAGGAGCGAAGTGGCTTTTAGATCCAAATAAAATATATGAAATGGTAGCGGCAGTTGTAGATGCTGTAGAAAAGCCAGTTACAGTTAAAATGCGTATTGGTTGGGATGAGGATCATATTTTCGCAATCGAGAACGCAAAAGCTGTTGAACGTGCTGGTGGACAAGCGGTAGCAGTTCATGGACGTACACGAGTACAAATGTATGAGGGAAAAGCGGATTGGGATATTATTAAACAAGTAAAGCGAGCTGTAAACATCCCGGTTATCGGAAATGGTGATGTTGCAACGCCACAAGATGCAAAGCGTATGCTTGATGAAATTGGTGTAGATGGTGTTATGATTGGTCGCGCTGCTCTGGGAGATCCGTGGATGATTTATCGTACGGTAAAGTATTTAGAGACAGGTGAACTAATGCCGGAACCAACAGTGCGTGAGAAAATTGACGTATGTATGTTGCATCTAGATCGTCTTATCGATTTAAAGAATGAAAATGTCGCTGTGAGAGAGATGAGAAAGCATGCAGCTTGGTATTTAAAGGGTATTCGTGGTAATGCAACTGTACGTAATGGTATCAATGCTTGTAATACGCGTGAAGACCTTGCGAATGTACTAGGTGCATTTGTAGAAGAAGTAGAAGCAAAACAACAAACAATTCACGTTGGTTAATAATAGATAGGGAAGATTGACATTCTTCTATACACTTCCTATAATTACGTGAAAGAAAGAAGAGCTGCCAGTTAGTTGCTGGCAGTTTTTCTAGTTGAGTAGAAAATGCTATACTGTATATATTGTAAAAATTAATAGAGCTGGAGTGATATCAATACCATGGATAACATGAACCACGAAGAATTAAATGACCAATTGCTTGTTCGTCGTGAAAAGCTACATAACTTACGTGAGCAAGGAATTGATCCGTTCGGTAAACGATTTGAACGTACAAATGCAACAAATGACTTATTAAGCTTATATGGGGAGTTCTCTAAAGAAGAATTAGAAGAGAAGGAAATCTCTGTTTCTATCGCTGGTCGTATTATGACAAAACGCGGTAAAGGAAAAGCTGGATTTGCACATATTCAAGATTTACATGGACAAGTTCAAATTTATGTTCGTAAAGATGCCGTTGGAGATGAAGAGTACGAATTATTTAAAACGGCAGATTTAGGTGACTTAGTAGGTATTGAAGGTAAAGTATTCAAAACGAACGTTGGAGAACTTTCAGTGAAAGCAACGGGCTTTACGCTATTAACGAAATCTCTTCGTCCATTACCGGATAAATATCATGGATTAAAAGATGTTGAACAACGCTACCGTCAACGTTACTTAGATTTAATTACAAGTATGGAAAGCCGTGAAACATTCGTTACTCGCAGTAAGATCATTCGTGAAATGAGAAGATACTTAGATGATAACGGTTATCTTGAAGTGGAAACACCTATGATGCATGCAATTGCGGGTGGAGCTTCTGCGCGTCCTTTCATTACGCACCATAATGCGTTAGATATGGAATTATATATGCGTATCGCAATTGAACTTCATTTAAAACGCCTAATTGTGGGTGGGTTAGAAAAAGTTTATGAAATTGGTCGTGTATTCCGTAATGAGGGTGTATCAACTCGCCATAATCCTGAGTTTACGATGATTGAATTATACGAAGCGTATGCTGATTATAAAGATATTATGAAACTAACAGAAAATATGGTTGCTCATATTGCGAAGCAAGTACTAGGTACAACAACAATCCAATATGGTGATTATGAAATTAATCTAGAACCAGAATGGACACGTCTTCATATGGTAGATGCAATTAAGGAACATTCTGGAGCGGATTTCTGGAATCCAATGAGTGTAGAAGAAGCGCGTGAACTTGCAAAAGAACATAATGTAGATATTAAGGATACAATGGAAGTTGGTCATATTATAAATGAATTCTTCGAACAAAAAGTAGAAGATAAATTAATCCAACCAACATTTATTTACGGTCATCCGGTAGAAATTTCACCACTTGCGAAAAAGAATGACGAAGATCCACGATTTACAGATCGTTTCGAATTATTTATCGTTGCACGTGAACATGCAAATGCATTCACTGAGTTAAATGATCCAATTGATCAGAAAGAACGTTTTGAAGCGCAATTAAAAGAACGCGAACAAGGTAATGACGAAGCTCATATGATGGATGATGATTATATCGAAGCTCTTGAGTATGGTATGCCTCCTACAGGTGGACTAGGAATTGGTATTGATCGTCTTGTTATGTTATTAACGAATGCGCCATCTATTCGTGATGTATTATTATTCCCTGCTATGCGTCATAAACAAGACTAAGCTTTGGAGATTTCTCCAAAGCTTTTTTTATTTGAGTATGAGTTGCCTAGAGGTAGTAAAACTTGATAGTGCGAAAAATTATATTTATATAGAAGAAAAGTGCTGTTTTTATACCTTTTTACTAAGTTGAAAATTTTATTAGAAAAACTATTGCATTTTAATAATCAAACTGGTATATTTATATTCGTTGCCACGAAAGGTAACAAGCAAAACAAACGAAAAACAACTTATTGAAAAAAGTTGTTGACGAAAATATAACAAAATGTTATATTAATAAAGTCGCTTCTGAGCGACGAAGAAGTTCTTTGAAAACTGAACGAAACAAACAACGTGAAACGTCAATTTTTATTTTTAGATGCTAGACAAACTAACTTT
>NZ_JBNTQO010000029.1:0-43543 GCF_050630465.1 Bacillus basilensis
TGTTTGCGAGCTTGTTCATCAGCCAGACGTTTTTGCTCTTCTTGTTGTTTGCGAGCTTGTTCATCAGCCAGACGTTTCTGTTCCTCTTGTTGTTTACGAGCTTGCTCATCAGCCAGACGTTTTTCATCCTCTTGTTTATGAGCTTGTTCCTCGGCTTGAAGCTTCTCCTTTTCTTGCTTTTGAGTTTTTTCGTCCGCTTCTTTTTTTTCTAGTTCTTTTTTGTCGCTATCTTTGTGTTCTGTAGTGTTAGAAGCAACTTGTTTACTAGTTGCTGCCGTCTTTTCAGAAGAAGGAGCTGAAATACTTAATAATGCAACAAAAATGACAAATAAAATAGCAGTGATAATAAATTGTTTTTTTGCTACACCTGTCTTTTTAATTACAGATAAAATTGCCAGAACAAGGAAGAAAACAAATAAAACAAAACTTAAAATAGAAAAGAATTCAACAATTGGGTTATTAGAGGACTCAGCACTAGTTATTATTAATACAATTGAAATCATAAAAAGAATAACGGCAGGACGACCATACTGTTTTGCTTTTCCATTTTTCTTAAAGAATGAAATGATACATAGAATTAAAAGAATAAAAGCAATTAAAAATAAAGCTGCACCAATATTACTCAAAATCGTCATTTTCATACCTCCATTTGTAAGATTTTCACTATTGATTATATAGGAACTTATTGGATATTACACGATTTATATAAATTTAGAAAATTAGTATTTTAATAGACTGACAAACATTTATTGTTATATAAGGAAAAATAGATATATTTACTATTACGTTTTTAAAGAGAATTCATAAAGTATAGTATGTCGATTGAAAGGAGGAGATTTGAATGGAATTTCAATTATTGGTAACTTGTATATTACAAGAAGGTAATGCGTTCTTTTTAGTAACGAAAGTAGACGATGTAATTACGTTGAAAGTACCGATTACAGCAGGAGTAGCTGGTTTATTTTTAGCTTTAGGTGTACCAAGATGTTCTTAATTTAAATCTCTAGAGTAGAAAGAGGAGGACAAGCCTCTTTCTACTAATACATAATTATTTTATGTAAACTAAAGTATTCTTTTTGTAATAGCACGTTTAAAATGGACATGCATATACTATAATGTTTCATTGGAAGTTATTGATATTTTTAAGCTATGAAAATAAAAGAGGTGCTATTATATATGAAAAGAAGAACATTTGATATTCCAGTTACATTACGAAGAGAGTGGTTTTTAATAGAGTTGGCTCATTTAACGAAAAAATATGGAATTGAAATTGCAACTAGCAAAATGGAAGCTGCACCGTTTTTAAGAGATCAAGTTACGGAATCAAAAATAGGATCAGGGCTCCAATACGATAAATATGATGATGAGTATATCATTGAAAATTAAAGGTAAGAGCAAAACAAATTTCTTTATAACAAAATATAAAATAAAGCAGATTCTAAATATGGAATCTGCTTTATTATGGAATACTTCTAGTCAACTAGCCTCTTTCTAGTATTTTTCCTACATATTTCACTTGCGTTATTCCAAAAGATTCACGAAGAATGCGAGCATAATCTTTTGATTCTATTGGACTTTTATTTTTTGTGCCTTTAAAGGTTTCTGTATAATTTTTATTTGTTAATGAAACGTGACCATAATCAGTTAATTTACAAGTAATAGCCCCTTTATTAAAAGGAGATTCTTTATGCTCTACAATTACTTTTTGAATGTTATTCACTTTTTTCTCATCTATTGGATCTAAAGTGAAAGCATAGCCTATTTTCCATTCATGTGAAGGTTCAGATTGCAAGAAATTTGTAGATTCTCCGTTAGCCCCTTTTCTCATTTCTAAAATGTGTGTACCTTTTCGGGTAGTTCGTTTGCGAATTCGATATTCTCCCGTTTGAGAAGAGATGACTTCTCCATTAAAAGGGACTGGATGTAAAGGTAGATGAGATGCAAAACCTGCATCTATAACATAATCTTTATGATTATGATTTAATATGAGAATGACATGACCATCATCGGGTTTCCATTTATTATCGTAAAGATCATAAACAGTACCAGCTACTTTATATACTTGAAATCCACAATCAATTAAAAAGTAATACAATAAGGAGTTTAATTCATAACAAAGACCGCCTCGTTTTTGAATAAGTAACTTTTCTACTAAGTTATTTTTTGAGATGTTTTTAATAGTACCAGCCATAATATCGAGATTTTCATAGGGGAGAATCAAGCCCATTTTCAAGAGAATTTCATCTAAATCATTAAATGTTATTTCTTTTGCAGGAATTTTTAGTCGTTTAAAAAACTCCTTTTGTAAATTGGTCATCATAAAGCATTCTCCTTTCTTTTTACAGAATTTTCTTCTGCTCACCGCTAGGTTAGTACTTCTAAAAATTTAATTCAAGTCTATAAAAATTATCACAATATATGTTTCTGGAAATATTATTTTCTATTCGGAAATTTCAGTTTAATATTTAATGATAGGAAAGTCTTACAATATAAGCTTCTATTCGTTTAGTTTGTATTTAATTAAATAAAAGTACATATCTTCATTAAGTTTTTTTATAATTAGCTGGTAATAAAGTGTTTTTTTACTAAAGTTTTTTCAAGATTTGTATGTTTTATATAAACAATAATAATTTAGGGAGATTTAGATTCAGTAAAGTTAACAATTGTTGAGAAACTTTTTTGTAGCGTTCTCTCAAAAGGAAGAGATAGAATCAAAGAGAATAACGTGTGTAAAGGAAGAAGGGGTACTAGTAATCTCTTGAGAATAGGGAAAAGATCTTGTTTAAGTAAAGAGATTATCTAGTATTAAGAGAGAAGATAAAAAATATTACAAAGAGCACCTTCTTTCAAAAAAAGTGGGGGGAGTAACATGCGATTGATGAGAAGATGTGTTGCCTTACTAATTGTATTTTTTATCATGGTTCCAATGATTAGCACAAATGTGCGAGCAGAAGTTGTAAACGAGCTTAAAACAGGATTTCCAGATCAAGAAGTCTTTACACCTGGAGAATGGTTTTTAGGTCAAAAACCAGCTAATTATGATGAGAATAAACCTCCAATTCTCTTTGTGCAAGGAAGGAATGGGAATGCTGATAGTTGGTATGGAAAGACAGTGTATCACGATATGAATGATATGTATGACTATGCTTTGAAAGCAGGCTATCAAACAGTATTTATACAATTATATGATGCTGCTGGGAAAGGATCAGCTAGTCAGTGGGATAACGGAAAATTGTTAGCACAAAAATTAGAAGAAATATATAACCATTTCGGTAAAAAAATTAATATTGTAGCACATAGTAAAGGCGGTATCGATACACAAGCTGCATTAGTAGGATATGGTGCAAATCGATTTGTCGGAAATGTGATTACGCTTGCGACGCCACATCATGGATCAAATTTAGCGGATTTATCATACAGTTGGTGGGCAGGGTGGCTTGCTTCTATATTAGGTCAAAAAGATGATGGTACGTATTCATTACAAATGGGTGAAATGGCAAAATTTCGTTCAACGATTGATAATAATCCAACAGCTAAATTAAACCGTTATTATACAGTTACTGGGACTAGCTGGGGCCCTGTATTTTCGGCGTTATCAATGGGCGGATTATATTTGTCATCATACGGTTCAAATGATGGACTAGTAAATGAGTGGAGTGCTAAGCTGCCGTATGGAACTCATTTATTTACAGATTCCAGATTTGATCATGATAATATACGGAAGGGATCAGCTGTTTTCTCACGAATTGAACTATATTTACGTACAGCAAATGTACCGGTTCCAGCTTTAGTAGCATCCAGCACTAGTACAAATGAAAATATAGAACAATTAAATACAACTTCCAATCAAAACATTTTAGGTGGGGAATTGCCACAAAATCAGTGGATAGAGCAAACTGTTACGGTTGATAAAAAGGCAGGAGGAATCGTTTCTATATTAACTGCTTCTTCGGATGTAGAAGTACAAATGATATCTCCAAAAGGAAAAATGTATACAAATAAGGATAGCGTTATAACTACTGGTGAAGATGAATCTTTCTTTGGTGGTGCGACAATTAGAACATTTAAATTTGATAAAATGGATGTAGGAGAATGGAAAGTTAAAATGATGGCGAAGCAGTCGAAAGATGCATACTTAGTTGTAAGCGATTACAAGAGCGACGCACCATTTGTACTTCAAATGCCTACCAAAGTTAAAGCGAATAAATCTGAGTATAAACTGAAAAAATCACCTGTGGCACCTGAAATGAAAGGGGATCTTTCCATAACAGTAAGAGTAGTTAATAAAGAAGGAAAACTAGTCTCTGAATTTAATGAATTACAAAATGTGAATAACAATACATTTACTGGTGCTTTGAAGAACATAAAGCAACCAGGAGTATATAACGTTACGATGGATATAAAAGGGATGAATAAAGAAGGACAACCATATAATCGTACAATTGTTAAGTCGGTTTATGTAGAGAAGTAAGAAAGAATGATAAAAAAGTACCGAACTTTTGTAGTAGAAGAGTTTGGTACTTTTTTCATGTTTATTAGATTAACAGAAAAGTATGTTTTATGAGGGAAACGATAGAAATCAAAAGAACATTATTCAATAAAAAAAATGCTGAAATAGCATCTGAATGTGAAGATGAATATTAACTTAGTTTTATAACTGTTAATTCAACTGAATTAATACCATTATCACAAGTTACAATACTTTGACGATTAAAACCAGTATCCTCAGTTTCAATGATGTAATCGTTTAAGTGAATTCCTGTATTTTAAATGTTTGTATATTAGGGTTTATAGTCATCGGACTTTATTTACGTAGCAGGGCAGGAAGAAGACAAAAAGTATCGAATGAATGTACATATATAGTATTGTTTGCTTTTGGTGTGAATAGTAGTAAAAGATACGTTGAAATATTTAGTATGGTAACGAAAGAGTAATTAAATAATAGAGGGAGCAACTTACATGGAAAATATATTAAAGGTATCTTCAAAATCAAAACCAAATTCAGTTGCAGGTGCAATAGCAGGTGTACTAAGAACAAGTGGTAATGTGGAAATTCAAGCGATTGGGGCTGGTTCTTTAAATCAAGCGATTAAAGCAATTGCAATCGCAAGAGGATTTGTTGCTCCAAGTGGTATTGATTTGGCCTTTGTTCCAGCATTTCAAGAAGTTACTATTAATGATCAAGAAAGAACGGCGATTAAATTAATTATAGGTCCTAGGAAGAGAAGATCTTAAAAGAAAGTTTTGATATGAATAATTTGAAAAGGTTGATAGATAAAGTAATAAAAAGACCACTCTCATTTTTGAAGTGGTCTTTTGTATTTTCGTATTTCATATTGTGGATACGCCCCACATACTGAATTCGTAGTGGTATTCAGTGCGCTCAATAACAATCCCGAATTCTAAATCGTCCCCAACTAATACAAAATCTGCATATCCAGTTAGAAATCTTGATATGGTTGATAACGCTTCTAAATTCTCAAATACTTCAGTAATGTTCAGTTTAACTGCTTCAAATTTACCACCCTTAGAGAAAAAGAGTCTCCCTTCATTAACTGGAAATTTAATAGTTTTAGCTATTTCTTTTAACAATGCTATTGATAGTCTTCCGTTTTCTTCATAATTAGTGCTACCAAAATTTTTTATGTTTGAAGTTTGTGCTAGCGTATTAAATAAGTCTTTACAAAATAAATCATTAGATTCTGGATCCATAAATGAGTCCATAGAAACTGTAACAATATTAGAAAGTTCGTCTATCAGTTCTTTTCTACTACCATTTCTTTTTGCTTTCATTTTTAGAATTTCAATTCGGCTTTTATTCATATTACTCAAAATTTTTCACACCTTTACTCGCGTCGTGGGTGAATAAAACCCCACTGACTAAAGTTTTACTTGTTTTTCTAAAAAGGGGATACATGCAAGTTTCCTTTAAGATTCTATCAGTTTGTTCTTCTACATATCTGAGTCATTTTTCAAAGTCGGTTTAATATTATTTATTTTCATTTAGCATAGTCTCTAATTTATCTAATTCAATAAGTAGAGAATCGTCAAATCTTTTTACGAGACCAGTTTCAGTATAGGCTCTCACTGCACCTTTAATTCCACGAGATTTACTTTGCTGATAAGTGGCTAAACGGTTTAATCGTTTTAATAAATCTTTATAGAAGGGATCTTCTTTTTGTATATTTTTTAAAATTTCAATTACTATCTCAATTTGATTTAATAGTACAGTTTCATTTTTAGACATATATATTTTCCTCCCTTTCCTAATTTAAATTATAAGATAATAGGAAAAAATAAACAGAGAAATAATGAATGGTTTATAAAATGAAAATTTATCAAATACAGTTAAATTAAAAGGCGATTATTTGCTCATATTTTCCACTCAATTAATATGAAACTACTGTTTTAAAACATATAACAAATAAAAAGCGTCGCAAATGCTTGTATAACAGGCATTTTTGACGCTTTTATAGTTTTATTTAATAAAAAATAAACAACCCTAAAACTGCTCATTCTTCTCCCAAGATTCAACAATATAATGCGCAATCGTCGGATTAAATCCTTTACCAACTAAAAACATAATTGCAGCAACCTCTGTTAAAGCATGTTTGTGTGATGTATGTTTCGCTTCATTCAAACCGTAATCTACCCAAGGTTTTACGAAATCTAGCACAGGTTTCTTTAAAGGTAAAAACTGTGTACCGACAACTTGTTGAATTTGTTGTTGTGTTGGTTCTGTAATTGGTCCAGGTGGTAAGATTTGAGGCTGTGTAATATCGAATGTAGGTCCAGGCGGTAAAATTTGTGGTTGAGTCGGATCAATTGTTGGTGGTTTAGGTGGTGAGACACGTGCGTTGTAGTTTGGTTGATACATTTGTTGTTGGTATTGCGGTTGTTGAGACTGAGTTGGGTATGGGTTTTGTTGAAATTGTTTTTCTTGATTTTGTGGTGCTGTATATGGATTTTGAGGGTACTCATAATTCGGACGTGTATCATATGGATTTTGTTGATATTCAGTTTCTTGATTTTGCGGTGTTACAAATGGATTTTGCTGAAATTGTTTTTCTTGATTTTGTGGTGCTGTATATGGATTTTGTGGATATTCATAATTTGGACGTGTGTCGTATGAGTTTTGTTGATAATTAGTTTCTTGATTTTGCGGCGTTGCATATGGATTTTGTTCATATTGTTGCTCTTGCTGTTGTAACTCTTGTTCTTCATATTGTTCTGTATATCTTTGTTCTTGTTGCTGAGGATAAAATGGTTGTTGTGGGTAAGGCGGTTGATTATTATAGAACATATTTATTCCTCCTTCATGATGATGCCTACCACCCAGTGTATGGGCGGACAAGAAAATATGTGATGAAAAAATGCGGGCGTGTTACAATAAGTAACTGGGTGAAGATAAAATGACAAAACAAGAAAAGGTTCAAAAAACAATTACTTTTGTAAAACATATTTTAGAAAAAGATGCGAGTGGGCATGATTGGTATCATATTGAGCGCGTACATAAACTGGCGATTTCTTTATCCGAGCAAGAAGGAGGAAATCGTTTTATAATTGAATTGGCAGCATTACTTCACGATGTGGCAGATGAGAAGTTAAATGAAAGCGAAGAAGCAGGAATGAAAAAGGTTTCTGATTGGTTAGAAGAGTTACATGTTGAAGAAGAGGAAAGTAAACATGTTCTTCATATCATCGCCAATATGTCTTATAAAGGTGGTCATGGCGGTAAAGTTGAGTCACTTGAAGGGAAGATTGTTCAAGATGCAGATCGCTTAGACGCTCTTGGTGCAATTGGAATAGCTCGCACATTTGCATATGGTGGAGCGAAAGGGCGATTAATGTATGATCCAACTATTCCTCCGCGTGAAGTGATGACGAAAGATGAATATAGAAAAAATAATGACCCATCTCTAAATCATTTTTATGAAAAACTTTTAAAACTAAAAGACCTAATGAATACGAACGCAGCAAAACAAGAGGCTGAAGTTCGTCATCGTTATATGGAACAGTTTATTGAACAATTTATGAAAGAGTGGAATGCACAAATATGAAAATGTTAACTGTGGAAAACTTATCAAAATCATATGGAGAAAAACCGTTATTTGATGGATTATCATTTAGTATTGCAGAAGGACAACGTGCCGGAATTATCGGTGTAAATGGTACTGGTAAATCAACGTTATTAAAAATTATTGCAGGGGCAGAAATTCCTGACACAGGTGATATGACTCATTCACGTGGGTATACAATTAGTTATTTATCACAGCAACCTGAGTTTGATGAGAAATTAACAGTATTAGAACAAGTCTTCCATGGTGATACACCTTTAATTCGTCTTCTTCGTGATTATGAAAAGGCGCTATTACATATCGAAAAAGATCCAAGTAATGAAAAAGTACAGGAACAATTATTTGCAGTGCAACAACGTATGGATGCGATGAGTGCGTGGGAAGCAAATGCGAATGCCAAATCATTATTAACGAAACTAGGAATTACGGATTTCACAGCAACTGTTGGAAATTTATCTGGTGGGCAGAAAAAACGTATTGCGATGGCGCAGTGTTTTATTGAAACACCGGACCTATTAATTTTAGATGAGCCTACGAACCATCTTGACCATGAGACAGTTGAGTGGTTAGAGGAATATTTAGCGCGATATACAGGTGCGGTATTACTTGTAACCCATGATCGTTATTTCTTAGATCGTGTGACGAATCGTATTTTCGAATTAGATAATGGAAAACTGTTTAGTTATGAAGGGAATTACAGTACGTTTTTAGAAGCGAAAGCACTTCGTGAAGAGCAAGAACTTGCGCAAGAATCAAAGCGTCAAAACTTATATCGCCGTGAACTAGCGTGGATTCGCCGTGGGGCAAAAGCTCGTTCGACAAAGCAAAAAGCACGTATTCAACGTTTTGAAGAGATAAAAGGTCAAGAAGGACCAGCTGCAAAACAGTCTGTTGATATTGCACTTAGCGGTAGCCGCCTTGGGAAAAAAGTACTTGAGTTAAAAGATGTAACAAAAAAATTCGGTGATAAAACGGTATTGAACAATTTTAATCATATTGTGAAACCAGGCGATCGTATCGGAGTTATTGGAGCGAATGGAAGCGGGAAATCTTCGCTATTAAATATGCTTGCAGGTAAGTTATCTCCTGATAGTGGTGAAATTGAAGTTGGGCAAACTGTAAAAGTTGCTTATTATACGCAAGAAAATGAAGAGATGAATTTAAATCAACGTATGATTGAATACATTAAAGAAATTGCGGAAGTTATTCATACGACAGATGGAAAAGTAATTGGTGCGTCTCAGATGTTAGAACGTTTCTTATTCCCGCCACATTCACATGGTACACCGCTTGGTAAACTATCTGGTGGCGAGAGAAGACGTTTATACTTATTACGTATATTAATGGGAGAACCGAACGTACTATTACTGGATGAGCCTACGAATGATTTAGATACACAAACATTAACAGTGTTAGAAGATTATTTAGAAGATTTCCCAGGTGTCGTTTTAACTGTATCGCATGATCGTTACTTCTTAGATAAAGTAGTTGATGAATTGTTCATCTTTGCTGGCGGAGGCGAAGTACGTGAATTTTTAGGTAGCTATACTGATTACTTAGAAATGGAAAAAACGAGAGAGCTCATTGAGAAAGCGGAAGTGCAAAAAGAGAGAAAAGTAGTAGAAGAAGCACCGAAACAACAACGTAAGCGTAAACTTTCATATAACGAGCAACGCGAATGGGATACAATTGAAGATACAATTGCAGGACTTGAAGAAAAACTGGAATCTATTGGAGAAGAGCTAGCGAATGTTGGTTCTGATTTTACGAAAGCTCAAGAATTGTCTGAAACGCAGCAAAAAACAGAAGAAGAGCTAGAAAAGACGATGGAAAGATGGAGTGAACTATCGGATATTGTTGAAGGATTAAAATAAAAACAAGCTGCATATATTGAAAAGTAAAGAGAAAAACTTTACACTATTGGTAGAACCTATTTTAGGAGGGAAAAAATGAGAACATCTAATCCAATGTTGAAAAAAGAGGCATTTCGTAAAGAGGGAGCAAGCGCTTCTGCGATGACGATTGGCGGAACAGTAGGCAAAACGTTCATTATGCTTATCTTGCTACTTGCAACGTCTGTCTATTCATACATACAGATGGTGCAGGGCACGATGAAAATGCCGGTGTTAATTGGTGCATTAGTAGTTGCAGCAATCATCGCATTTGCATCTATGTTCTTCCCGCGTATTTCACCTTTTGGTGCACCGATCTATGCAGCAGTAGAAGGGGTTGTATTAGGTAGTATTTCAGCAGTTTATACAATGAAATTTGGCGATTCTATCGTTTTAAATGCTGTATTACTAACAATCTCAATTCTATTTGCAATGTTAGTGTTATATGCAACACGCGTAGTAAAGGTAACGGATAAATTCCGTACAGGCGTGATGGCAGCAACACTTGGAATTATGGTTATGTATTTAGTCGTATTTCTACTAAACATGTTTGGTGTGACTGTTCCGTACATTCACCAAGGCGGTACAATCGGTATTATTATTAGTGCAGTTGTTATCGTAGTTGCTGCATTAAACTTATTACTAGATTTCGATTTAATCGAAAATGGTGTACGTAGTCAAGCTCCGAAATATATGGAGTGGTACACTGCGATGGGACTAATGCTTACATTAGTTTGGTTATACTTAGAAATTCTTCGTTTCGTTTCATACTTTACGAAAAATGACTAATAAAAAAATCCTGCATGAAAAATGCAGGATTTTTTTATTTTCAAAGATAAATTGATGATGTGGTATAATATGGATGTTAATAACTTTAAATTGAAGGGGATGGAATATGATGAAAGAGAAAAAAGGGATTATGAAAAAACTATTTTCTAAAAGTTTTTTCATAGAACTAGATGAAGCTTTAACGTATCCATCATCGGAAGTTATTACTTCAGCTATCGTAGGGTATGCAGCTGAATGTAATGAACAACTTAAATTTGAGAGTAAAGTAAAATCGATTACTTTTTATTTAGGAAGTGTATTGTACCGTGTTGAAATAAAGATGGCTCGCGGAGGATATTACATATCCTGCAGTGAAGTATAATTTTTTGAAACCTTACATGTTTATAATATGTTAGGTTTCTTTTTTGTTTTTATAAGATATGAAATAATTTTTTTACTATAAAATATATTATTTTACACTTTTTACCCTCCACACATTTTTCTTTACAATGAAGAAAAATATGTGAGGTGGTATAACTTATGATGAATCGAGTTGTATTAATCGGTAGATTGACAAAGGAGCCAGAATTATACTACACAAAGCAAGGCGTCGCTTATGCACGAGTATGTGTTGCGGTGAATAGAGGTTTTCGAAATAGTTTAGGTGAGCAACAAGTAGATTTTATTAATTGTGTCGTTTGGCGAAAATCGGCTGAGAATGTAACTGAATATTGTACGAAGGGGTCTCTTGTTGGGATTACAGGGCGTATTCATACGAGTAATTACGACGATGAACAAGGAAAGAGAATATATAGAACGGAAGTTATGATTGAGAGTATTACCTTTTTGGAGAGAAGACGGGAGGGCGCATCGCAATAAGAGAGGACTTTAAACAATGGTTTGGGGGAATTAGGTGGAAAGAGAAAGAATGAAAAAGTATGATGATGGAAAGAAATCAGCAAGATAAAGCATCCGAGTAGGTTTAGAGAGGTGGAACATGTTACAATACACCTAAGAACACGCAATAAAGGAGAGTTTTTTACGTGAAGATTAAAGCAATTGAACCGACGCCAAGTCCAAATACAATGAAAGTTATTTTGAATGAAGTATTACCATCGGGAGCGCGTAATAATTATACAAATGAAAATAAAGAACAAGCGCCAATGCAAGTGCAAGAAATTTTGAAAATTGAAGGCATTAAAGGTGTATATCATGTAGCCGACTTTTTAGCGGTGGAGCGAAATGCAAAGTATGACTGGAAAGTTTTATTACAACAAGTTCGTGCTGTTTTCGGCGAAGAAGTAGTAGAAGAAAGTGAAGAACAACAACTTGCTCATTTTGGAGAAGTGAAAGTGTTTGTTCAAATGTTCTTTACAATTCCCATGCAAGTAAAGTTAACAGATGGAACGACGGAAGAACGTGTTGGTTTACCAGATCGTTTTAAAGAATCAATTATGAAAGTTCAAATGTCTGCACCAAACGTTGTAAAAGAACGTAAATGGGTGGAACAAAGTACACGTTACGGTAATTTTGAAGAAATCGGGAAAGAAGTAGTAGAAGAAATTGTTGCTGCTTATTCAGAAGAACGTGTAAATGAAACGGTTACAGAATTATTAAATCAGGCAGGGGCTGTTGAAGTAACGATTCAAAGGCGTGAGCCATATAAAGTAACAGAAGAGATGATGAAAGATGCTGACTGGAAAAACCGTTTTGCAGCATTAGAACAAATGGATCCTACAGAAGACGATATTCCAGTGTTGAAGATGGCGTTAGATGATGAAAAAGTTTCAATCCGTCGTTTAGCAACAGCATATTTAGGTATGGTAAAAGGTGATGAAGTATTACCGTTATTATATAAAGCACTATTAGATCGTTCAGTAAGTGTACGCCGTACAGCGGGCGATTGCTTATCAGACGTAGGTGACCCAGCAGCGATGTTCGTTATGATTAAATCTCTGAAAGATCCAAGTAAATTAGTACGCTGGCGTGCAGCGATGTTCTTATTTGAACTTGGAGATGAAAGTGCGATTCCAGCATTAAAAGCAGCGCAAGATGATCCAGAGTTTGAAGTAGCAATGCAAGCGCGTCTAGCATTAGAGCGTATTGAGGGCGGAGAAGAAGCAAAAGGTTCTGTATGGAAACAAATGACGGAGTCTCGTAAAGGGGAATAATGTATGATTGTTTTCTATGATAGTTGGTGTCCGATGTGTACGGCGGTTGCAGATCGTACGAAAAAACTAGATAAAAAGGGTAAGATGAAATTTGTTTCATTTCGAGATGAAGATATAGTTGAGAGGTATGAAATTTCTCAAGAACTACAAAGTAAGATGGAACAAAGGTTGTATATTTTAAAAAATAGTAAGTGGTATGACGGAATTCATAGCATACATGTATTAGCAAAGGCTGTTCCATCTTATTGGTTTGCAGTGCCTTTTATAAAGCTATCTATCGTACTTGGATTTGGAAGTAAAGTATACGATTATATCGCTAACAATAGAAAACTTGTCCCAGTTGGACATTGCCGTGAAGGGGTTTGTGAAATCCCTTCAAAAAAATGAAATCATCGTTATGTTTCTTTTGCACCTATTAATAGAGCGTGATATGATGAACTTGGAATGAAAGTTGAAGGAGAGATTACAAGATGTCAAATGCTTATGAAGAATACATGCGCCAAATGGTAATTCCAATGCGCCAAGAATTAGTACGTTCTGGATTTGAAGAGTTAACTACAGAAGAAGCTGTAACAGAATTTATGGAAAACACGGCAGGCACAACTTTAGTAGTTGTAAACTCTGTTTGTGGTTGTGCAGCTGGTTTAGCACGTCCATCAGCAGGTCAAGCAGTTGTTCGTGCTGAAAAACAACCTGATCATCTTGTAACTGTATTCGCAGGTCAAGATAAAGATGCTACTGCAAAAATGCGTGAATACTTCGGAGAAATTCCTCCATCTTCACCATCAATGGCATTATTAAAAGGAAAAGAAGTTGTTCACTTCATTCACCGTCATGAAATTGAAGGTGCAACTATGGACGAAATTATTACGAACTTAGAACAAGCTTTCGAAAAGAATTGCTAAAGAAGGGGGAGAGTAAATCTCCCTCTTTTCTTTATATAGAGGTGAAACAATGATAGTAACAACAGCAGGAAGAACAAACAAAGAAATGACAGATTATGCAAATAAGGTAGCAGCAGAATTAAATAGTTCTTTCGTTAAACGTAATGACATACCAGTACATACACTGCATGAGCAGTATGAACAAGATATACTTGTTGTGGGCAAAAACCGATTAGCTATTTATCCAAAAGGTACGGAAGAGTCGTTTTTCTTTCATCCAAACTCAGCGATGTTTCGTGTGAAAAGGTTAATGCGCGGAGAACACGATCCATTTGTACAAGCTGCTAAATTAGAGAGCGGAATGACAGTGTTAGATTGTACGCTCGGTATGGCATCAGATAGTATTGTAGCTAGTTATATTGTTGGTGAAAGCGGAAAAGTAACAGGACTTGAAGGCAATGAATATATGGCTTACATCATGGGAAATGGTTTGCAAACATGGTCTTCATCCGTTTCTGAAATTGATGAAGCAATGCAACGAATTAATGTAAAGCAAACGGGGCATTTTGAGTTTTTAAAACAATGTGAGGATAATAGTTATGATGTTGTTTATCTGGATCCAATGTTTGAAGAAACTGTCATAGAATCAGATGGAATAAAAGGGTTAAAACACTTCGCTTTGTATCATGATATTACTGACGAAACAATTGCGGAAGCGAAGCGTGTGGCGAGAAAGCGTGTCGTTCTGAAAGATCATTTCCGTAGTTCTAGATTTGAAAAACATAATTTTCACGTATACAAAAGAAAAAGTGCTAAGTTTCACTTTGGTGTAATTGACCTTTGCTAATTGTTTGAAAAGATGTATAATAAGCAATAATTAATTAAATATACTGTCTGTGATGAAGAGAGTAGTCTTTTTTAGACGGAAAGCGAGCTAGGGATGGTGTGAGCCTAGTGCGGAAGAAAAAGATGAAGCGCACTTCGGAGATGCTTCTTGAACGAATAGTAGAGTAAGCCGAGGCCCCCTGTCCTCGTTATAAACGGGAAAGTGGTTTGTAATGAACAACAAGGGTGGTACCACGGGTTAAAACTCGTCTCTTTTTTAGAGACGAGTTTTTTGTGTTTTAAAAAATAAGGAGGTTATTTCATGGATTATAACACGCATTTTGCGAAAAGTTTATCCAGTATTTTAAAGGATGAATTAACGCAAAACCAAATTTTAGAATTAATTGAAACACCGAAACAAGATGATTTTGGAGATGCAGCGTTCCCATGTTTTTCACTTGCGAAGCAATATAAAAAATCACCAGCTTTAATCGCAAAGGAAGTTACGGAGAAATTAAGTGACCCGTTCTTTACGAAAACAGAGGCTGTTGGTCCTTACGTAAATGTATTTTTTAATCGTGAAACTGTAAGTGATGCAGTATTAAAAACGGTTTTAGCGGAGAAAGAAGAGTACGGCCAAAATCACATTGGCTGTGAAAAAACGGTCGTTATCGATTATTCCTCTCCAAATATCGCGAAGCCTTTTTCGATGGGGCATTTACGTTCTACAATGATTGGAAATTCCCTGAAACATATCGCTGAAAAATGTGGCTATGAAGTTGTAGGAATTAATTATATTGGGGATTGGGGAACACAGTTTGGAAAGTTAATTACCGCCTATAAAAAATGGGGAAATGAAGCAGTAGTTAAAGAGGATCCAATACGTGAACTATTTAAGTTATATGTTCAATTCCATGAAGAGGTAAAAGACGACGAAGAACTAGAAGAAGATGGACGCGCTTGGTTTAAGAAATTAGAAGAAGGTGATGAAGAAGCAGTTGAGCTTTGGAATTGGTTCCGTCACGAATCCTTAAAAGAATTTTCTCGTATTTATGAACTTCTCGGTGTTGAATTTACTAATTATCAAGGAGAAGCTTTTTATAATAATTTAATGGAAGACTTTATTGGGATTTTAGAGGAACATGATTTGCTTGAAGAGTCAGAAGGTGCATTAGTTGTTAATTTAGAAGAAGAGGGAATGCCGCCTTGCTTAATTAGAAAATCAGATGGTGCGACTATTTACGCAACGCGTGACTTAACAGCAGCGTTATATCGTCAAAACACATACGCATTTGATAAAGCATTATATGTAGTTGGCCCGGAACAAAGTTTACATTTCAATCAATTTTTCACTGTATTAAAAAAGCTTGGATATACTTGGGTTGATGGAATGGAACATGTACCGTTTGGGTTCATTTTAAAAGATGGTAAGAAAATGTCGACACGTAAAGGGAGAGTTATTTTACTTGAAGAGGTACTTGAGGAAGCAATCGAACTTGCAAAACAAAATATTGAAGAGAAAAATCCAAACTTAAAGCAAAAAGAAGAAGTAGCAAAGCAAGTCGGTGTTGGTGCAGTCATCTTCCACGATTTAAAAAACGAACGTATGCACAATATCGAATTTTTATTAGAAAACATGCTGAAATTTGAAGGTGAAACAGGCCCATATGTCCAGTACACACATGCACGTGCTTGCTCTATTTTAAGAAAAGAAAGTGTAGAATTTGAAACGTGTACGTTTGTATTAAAAGATGATCATAGTTGGAGTGTCGTAAAATTACTAAACAAATTCCCGCAAATAATTGAAGCAGCCTTCACCAAAAATGGGCCATCAATCATTTCGAAATACGTATTAGATGTAGCACAATCGTTTAATAAATATTATGGAAATGTGCGTATATTGGAAGAGAGCGAAGAGAAAGATAGCAGACTGGCATTAGTGTATGCTGTGACGGTTGTATTAAAAGAAGGATTACGTTTACTTGGGGTGGATGCTCCTGAGGAGATGTAGCATAGTAGTAAACTGACAAACCGGTTTTAGTATGAACCTGGTTTGTTTTTTTATTAGATATATAATTCTTTTGCAAAATCAATTAAAATCTTTTTAGAGAGGGTGATTCATATTGATCCGAACTTTAATTTTGCAAATTCCTTGTCATAGAAGAGCGGAAAGAAGTTTCCTTAAACTACAAAAGTACATACCTTTATGTGCGCGTTGTACAGGCATGCTTATCGGTATTTTAATGTTTCCAATTTATTTTTATATAACCCCTTCATTTCTTTTGGCAATCATACTATCATTTTCTGCTCAAATTCCGTTACTCATTGATGGTTTCACCCAAAAGTGGAAACGGAGAAGCAGCACAAATTTGCTAAGAGTAACTACCGGTGTATTAAGCGGTAATGGTATGGGGTTATCCATTTCGTCTAGTGTTATATGGATATTATCTTAAGGTATATAGTAACGGAGGTATTTACATAAATGTTCTGGGTTTACTTAATTCTAATTTTTATTTCAGGCGGAAGTGGAATCGGTTTTATAATTCAAAACAAGTATACAGAAGCAATAATAGCTTTTGTTATTTGCGCACTACTGATTTGGCTGCTGTATTATTATCTTAAAAGAAACAAAAGAAAGAGAAAATCAGATTGTGGTGATGTAGACTGTACGGATTGTTTAGATTGTGATTGTTCGAATTAAACTTCTAGTTATCTACCTTTCTTCCGAATTAAAAGCTAGCGTATCTTTAAAATACACTAGCTTTTTTGCTTTGAAATTTTAGGAATGACGTAGGAATACGGCTATTATATAGAGAACTGTAGTTTTGTATATAAAAGGAGGCGTTCAACTTGGAAACGTACGATTGGAACAGTAAACTAACATATTTAAAAAACACAAGAGACTTATATTACAATGACGATTATGTAAGCTTTTTAGTAAATACAGTTTGGAAGATCACTAAGCCAGTACATATCGTTGATTACGGTTGTGGATATGGTTATTTAGGCTTAATATTAATGCCATTACTTCCAAAAGGATCCAAGTATACAGGCATTGATAGTGGAAAAACATTAATAGCGGAAGCGAGAGAGTTGTTTCGTTTACTCCCATATGAATCAGAATTTATTGAGGGAGATGCTACAGAAATTGAATTGAACAATACATACGATATGGCAATTTGTCATGCTTTCTTGTTACATATGAGTTCACCAAAAACGATGCTACAAAAAATGATGCATTCAGTTAAAAAGGGCGGAAAAATAATCTGTTTTGAACCACATTGGATTTCAAATATGTCTTCATACGTGTTAGATGGGGAGGAGCAATCGGAAATTATTCAGCTAGGTATTTTGCAAAAATTATTTGAATGTGATACGAAGAGAAACGGTAAAGATGGCAATATCGGCATGAAAATACCGATGTATTTAAGTGAATTAGGTGTGAAAAATATTGAGTGTCGAGTGAGTGATAAAGTGAATTTTTTAGACGCTAATATACATTACAAAGATAAAAACGATTTGTATCATTCTTTAAAAGAAGAGGGAATAGCGGGCAATCCAGGAGATAAACAGCAATTTATAGAACGTTTAATGGCCAGGGAATTAACATATGATGATGCGCTAGCTCAATATGAAGCTGAACTACGATTTTTTAAAGCATATCATTTACATTCCTCTTTAGTATACGCTCCGAATATGAAAATTACATTTGGTGAAATAGTATGTTAAAGGGTAGTAATACGATGAAAAATGTCGCTGAATGTCGATATTCGACATATAATCGCTGATATATTTGAATTATCGCCGATATAATTTTATGTACAGAGTTCACCTTTCGAAAGATAAGATCCACATGTTACGTTATTACATATAATCAAACAAAATACAGAGAAAAACAATCATTTTTACTATATTTTGTTATAAATTTGAATAATATTAATTAATACCACTCATTATAAGTGATTTTAGTTGAATACCTACTATATGATGTGTAAAATCTAAGCAAGTAGCAGTTTAAATAAATATTCGAGGTGAATACATGCTAGATTTTAAGCAGTTAGATGCTTGTTTGAAAGACAAGAGATTTATAGATGGATTACAGGAAATAAATAATGAAATTTCATATATAAAAGAAAAGAATACTTTATCTTATTTGAAGAATTGGCTTGCTAATATTCCTTCACATAAAGAGTTTGATATATTAATACGTCTTACTGATGAAGGGCTTATGCACCAATACAGTTCATTCCTCATTCGCTATGCATATAAAAAATTCCCAAATATGAGAACGCTCTCTTTATATTGTGATGAGTTAATCGATGAGCGGAAAATACTTGAAGTAGAACAGTTGTTAAAAGATTCGTTAGAAGAGGTAAATAAAGAAGAAATAAAAGTTGATCTTTTAGCGAAAACATATTTTACGTTAGTACGATGTTTGCTAGAAATGAAACGAAATGAAGAAGCCCTTTTTTATATGAAAAAGGCAGAAGAGTACAGTGCACGTGCTGTATTTGATAAATGGGGCTACGTCTATATGCATACAGGTGAATGGGAGAAAGCAGAAGAACAATTTATAGCTGGCATGCAGCATAAAGATTGTGAAGAGTTATCTACCTATTTATTATCACAGTTATATGCGAATAAAGGAGAACAAAAACGTGCATTACAGCTAATTGATGATGCGATTGTAAAGTTCCCGCAAGTACCATATTTTCATTTTGAAAAGGTAAAATATTTATTAGATTTAGAGAAGTATGAAGAGATGTTAGCGGTAATAGATAATATAAATAATCAGCTCCCTTATCATGCTTATAAAGCTTATTTTGTACATTTACGTGCAGAAGCGTTTTACAAAATGAATAAACTTGTAGATTTACAACAGTTATTAAAAGAAGAAAAAAGTTTAAAAGAGTCTTTATATCATAATTTAGAAAAAAATCCAGATGGAAAAAAGGTTCACTTACCTATAGTTCCAATTGTACAAAAGGATAATTATTGTGTGCCGACAAGTTTAGAAATGATGTTGCAGTTATGGGGAGAAAAACGTACACAAGATGAAATAGCAGAGTTTATTTTTGATATGACTGGCTCGAAGTTTTCAGATACTGTTTCTTATTTAGAAGAATTAGGTTATGAATATCGTTATTTTAAAGGGAATGTGGAAAATTATAAGAGACTGCTAGATCAGGCGATTCCCGTTTTATTAAGTATAGATATTGAGCATGCTTCACATGTGCAAGTGCTAGCTGGATATGATGATACGTTACAAGCTTTTTATGTTCAAGATCCGAACTTTATAGAACCAGTTATTGTGGAATATAGTAAGTTACAAGAAAAATATCGTTATACAGGTTGTTTAGCGATTACGTTTGTTCCGAAAGAAAAGAAGGAACAATTATCATTTTTAAATGAAGAAGAAAATCATTATTTTAAATCCATTTTTTCTTTAACGGATCATTTAGATGAACAAGATAAAGATGGGATTCATAGCTTAGTACAGTTTTTAAAAGAGACGAGTGATAATCCGAATACGTGGTTATATACGATTAAACATTTAGATGTTGAAGTAGATAATAAGTTTATTTTATCTTGTATTGAAAAGTTAATGGAGAGGTTTCCGAACTCAGATTTTGTTAAATTACATGGTGCGCAGTGCTTTATTCGCCTTCAAGAATTAGAAAAAGCAGGGCAAATGCTCGCGAGTGTTGAGAAGAAAAATAATCGTGCTTTATATCATTTAATAAACGGAAGATATGCTTTTGAACAGGAAAGTTATATAGAAGCAATTTCAAGTTTTCGTTCCTCATTACAATTAGATGCAGATCAGCCGATTGCTTGGAGTTTTCTCGCATTATCATATATGTATATCGATCAATCTGAAAAGGCATTGCAGTTTTCTCAAGTTGCTTTAGAACGTAGTCCAGAAAGATTCACTTTAACGAATCACGGGTTAATATTAATAGATTTAGAAAGATATGAAGAAGCGTATGAAATCTTTAACGATCTGTTAAAAGAGTATAAAAATGAAGCACATGTATGGTATGAGCGAGCGAGATGTGCGCATCATTTAGGGAAATTATATTTAGCGATAAAAGGGCTTAAAATAGCGATTCATTTGGATAGCAATGCACCTTACATTTATACGAAACTTTCGGAAATATACGAATCTGATTTGAAGGATGAGGAAAGTACGAAAGAAATTTTATCAAAAGGTATTGAGAATTGTGATGATAAAGCACCTCTATACGTAAAATTAGGTGATTATCACTTTCAAAATGATAGTCTGGAAGAAGCAGAAGTATTGTATAAGCGTGCTTTAGAAGAAAATGATGAGGATGTTTATTCTCATTTCGGACTTACACAAGTTTATATGGCAAGAGAGCAATACATGGAAGCAAAAGAATATATTCTCGGTATTGAAAAACAAATTGAAAAGAGTCAAGATTTTCATATGAATGCGGGAATGGTTTTATGGGATGCTGAGGTTGAACTTGGTGGAAATGAAGAAGGGTTTAAAGTAGCGTTGTCTAAGTTAGAGAGTGGTATAAAGCAGAGCGAATATAATGTAGCAAGTGCGTTAGATGAATATGTGAATCGAATTAAAGGAACTGTATTTGTACAACGAGGGATAGCATTTTTAAGAACGCTACACAAAGAAAGAAATGAAGTAAGTGAATTCGGTTGTTATACAGGTATTTTATATGAATCTATTGGGCAGTACGGCCAAGCGATGAAAAGATATAATCAGGCGATAGAACAAAAGGCAACAGCATTACCTTATTACCGAATTGGTGAAACACTTATGGCATTAGGGCAATTGGTGGAAGCAAAACAAGCGTATGAAACATGTTTAGAGCTTGATGGGAATTTCGTAGGTGTACATTTACAGCTTGCAGAAATATACGAAAAAGAAGAAAACCGCTCTAAAGAACAAAGTCATATGGTTCAGGCAATGAAAGAAGAGCCGCTGCATATTAATATGGAATATTTGGCACAGCTTTCAGTAGAGATGAATCTTCAGGAAGAGTTACTGACTGAACTGGAACAATTAGCAGACGAAGTACCTGAAATATGGCGATTAGATGCGATTGCCTACGTATATGGAGCGATGGATGAAATAGATAAAGAACAAGCGCAGATTGAAGAAGCACTACAAGTAGATGGTGAGCATACAGAAGTTCTATATCATTATGCAAAAGTATTAGTGAAAAATAGAAATGCAAAAGCGATTGAAATTGCAATGAAAGTGATACAAAAAGATGTAAAGAATGAACGTATATTTGATGTATATGTAAAAGCGACAGAACAACATAAGAAATTGTCTAACATACGAGATTTTCTTCATACATTAAAAGTGAAAAAAGTAGAAAGAAGTATGGCATTTATGTATGCTGCATCTGCGGTTACAGAAAGATGGATTGAACGTCAACAAAATGAACAGCCGAAAAAATCCATATTTACGAGAGCTTTTTATCGTATGAAAAACCGTGCGAAAGAAATTTCGATTATTACTACAATCATTGATTTATATGAAATTTCCTTAAAGTTAAATTCGAAAAATAGTATGGCAGCGCAGCGATTTGCACTATTTTACGAGAATGTGGCGATGTATAAAGAGGCAAGAGATGTATTGCAAACATCGTTAGAACATAAATGGGATTACGATGTAGCGAAGCAACTTGTAAATCTTTTCATAGAGTGTGAGGAAGAAGATATGTTACGAGATGCTTCGGAATTAACAAAGCAAATGGTTCGAGAGTTACCAGATGATTATGATACCCTTCTTCTGCAAGCACAAGTCTACTTTAAAGCAGGGGAAGTAAGAAAAGCAGAAAAGATTACCTTACAATTAACGGAGCAAACGCCGTTTGTAAGTAGAGCGTTTCTTACTTTAGGAGAAATGTATCAAAGTCAAGAAAGGTTTGAAGAGGCAATTCATGTATTGAAAAATGCTTCTATACACCATCCAAATGAAACTGCAATTCTTCTTTCTTTAGCATCTTCGTATCATGGTGCCGGACAAACGATAAAGGCAGAAAAAATAACAAATGAAGTATTAACAATTGATGAGAGTGATTTGTTAGCAAGATACGATCGTGCTTGTTATTTAGCACAGTTAAACAGAATGGAAGAGGCGAAAGAAGAGCTTGAAATTGTACTTCGTGAGGATGAGTCAGGATTTTTCGCTGAACTTATCGAGGATGATGAAAACTTAGCAGCATTGCGAGAATTTGAAAAGTAATTGTATACGAATAGGGAAAAAGAGTAAAAATATATTTTGAATTAGTTGACAATTTATTGCCCGATGGAATAGAATAGCTTTTAACAAAGTATACAAATCTGAAGACGAGAAAGAGTAAAATAGTGTACTGTTCCCCAGAGAGCCGGTATATTGCTGAAAGCCGGTGTGCAGACGTTATTTGAAAATCATCTCCGAGGAGCCGAGGCTGAAAGTGAGTAAGCCCGGACGGATGTCTACCGTTACAAAGAACACGTATGATAGTACGTTGCTAAGTGCTATTAGTGAAGAGCTAATAGAATTAGGGTGGTATCGCGGGTAAACCCGTCCCTACTTCATAGGGACGGGTTTTTTGTGTGCTTTAAAATATTCAAAGGAGTGATTGTAGATGAAGAAAGTAGATGTAAAAGAGTCAGCTGTAGGGAGAGAAACACGTATTCGTAAACAGTGGAACGAGAAAAGCATTTTTGAGCAATCAATTCAGAATCGAGAAGGCGCACAATCTTTTGTGTTTTATGAAGGACCACCAACGGCGAACGGACTACCGCATGTAGGTCATGCACTTGGACGAACAATTAAAGATGTAGTAGCAAGATATAAAACGATGGCTGGTTATAAAGTATTAAGAAAAGCGGGATGGGATACACACGGTTTGCCTGTAGAATTAGGTGTTGAGAAGCAACTCGGTATTTCTGGTAGACATGAAATCGAAGAGTATGGAATTGAGCCATTTATTAAGAAGTGTAAAGAGAGTGTATTCACATACGAGAAGCAGTGGCGTGAATTCACTGAAAGTATCGGTTATTGGGTAGATATGGATGATCCATACGTTACGTTAAAGAATCCATATATCGAAAGTGTATGGCATATTTTAGGGACGATTCATGAAAAAGGATTATTGTATAAAGGGCATAGAGTTTCACCATATTGCCCAAGTTGTCAAACTTCACTAAGTTCACATGAGGTTGCACAAGGGTATAAAACAGTAAAAGATTTAAGTGCAACAGTTAAGTTTAAAGTAAAAGGTAGTGAAAATGAATATTTCCTAGGTTGGACAACAACACCTTGGACACTTCCAGCAAATGTTGCACTCGCTGTACATCCAAATATGGAATACGTTAAAGCGAAACAAGAAGGTCATGTATACATTGTTGCGAAAGAACGTGTACAAGATGTATTAAAAGAAAACTATGAAGTACTATCTGTTCATAAAGGGGAAGAATTATTAAATACTTCTTATACAGCACCGTTTCCAATGAAAGAAGTTACAAATGGTTACCGTGTAATCGGAGCAGATTTCGTAACGGCAGATAGTGGTACTGGACTTGTTCATATCGCTCCAGCATATGGGGAAGACGATTATAGAGTCGTTCAAAGTGAAGGATTGTCATTCTTACATGTTGTAGATGAGAAAGGTGAGTATACAGAAGCAGTACCATTTTTGAAAGGTAAATTTGTAAAAGATTGTGACGTAGATATCGTTCGTTATTTAGCGAAGGAAGGTTTACTATACCATAAAGAAAAGTATGAACATAGTTACCCGCATTGCTGGCGTTGTGATTCACCGCTTCTTTATTATGCAGGAGAGAGTTGGTTAATCCGAACGACTGCAATTAAGGAAACATTTTTACAAAATAACGATACTGTTACTTGGTATCCAGATCATATGAAACATGGACGCTTTGGTAAGTTTTTAGAAAACATGGTGGACTGGAATATTAGCCGAAATAGATATTGGGGAACACCATTAAATGTTTGGGAATGTGAAAGTTGCAATCATCAATTTGCACCGAAAAGCATTGCTGATTTAAGAAAGCATAGTACGAAAGAAACACCGGAAGATTTAGAATTGCATAAGCCGTATGTAGATGAAGTGCAAGTTTGCTGTGAAAAATGCGGAAGTACAATGAATCGTACACCAGAAGTAATTGATGTTTGGTTTGATAGTGGTTCCATGCCATTTGCGCAATATCATTATCCGTTTGAAAATAAAGAGTTATTTGAAGAACAGTTTCCAGCAGATGTAATTGCAGAAGGAATTGATCAAACACGCGGCTGGTTTTATAGTTTATTAGCTGTATCAGCACTATATACAGGAAAAGTACCGTATAAACGAGTGTTATCACTAGGGCATGTTCTAGATGAGGAAGGACAGAAAATGTCTAAAAGTAAAGGGAATGCACTAGATCCAGTTGATTTAGTAGAGAAGTTTGGTGCAGATGCTCTAAGATGGGCTCTACTCGTTGACAGTGCTCCGTGGAATGCAAAGCGTTTTTCTGAAAGAACAGTACTGGAAGCAAAATCTAAATTTGTAGATACGTTAGTCAATGTGTATAGCTTCTACGTTTTATATGCAAATTTAGATGAGTATAATCCGAACGAAACGTATGATGTAAAGCGGACGAAATTAGATGAATGGGTATTATCAAGATTGCATAGCACAACGAAAAAAGTGAGAACAGCGCTTGATGATTATCAATTTACGAATGCAGCTCGTGAAATCGCGGCGCTTGTAGATGAAGTAAGTAACTGGTACGTAAGACGATCACGTAATCGTTTCTGGGAATCTGGTATGAATGCTGAAAAAGCAGCTGCATATGAGACACTTCATGAAGTGCTTGTAACAATTAGTAAACTAATTGCACCATTTACACCGTTTGTCGCTGAAGATATTCATTTGAATTTAACTGGAAGTAGCGTTCATTTAGAGGATTATCCAGTTGTAAATGAAAGGTTACTACAGCCTAAATTAGAAGCGGAAATGGATGCTGTTTTACAAGTTGTTGAACTTGGAAGAAGTAACCGTAATCAACATTCTTTAAAAGTAAAACAGCCGTTAGCAGAACTTGTATTACTGGAGCATAACGAGAATGTTATGGATTGGGAATCTTATCGTGATATCGTTATGGATGAACTAAATGTAAAATCGTTCCACGTTGAACTAGATGAAACGAAGTATACATCCTATCAATTAAAGCTGAATTTTAAAACGGCGGGACCGAAGTTCGGTAAGAATGTAAATGCAGTAAATGGTTGGCTAAAACAATTATCACAAGACGAGGTACAAAACTTTGTATCTACAGAAAGAGCAGTTTACGAAGCAGCCTCAGGAGAAGAAGTAGTTGTAACAGCTGAAGATGTAATGGTTGAAAAAGTTGCAAAATCAGGCTTCTCTAATACGACTAACGGACAATATACAGTAATGTTAGATACAAATGTAACGGAAGAATTGTTACAAGAAGGAGTAGCACGTGAGTTTATTCGCGCCGTTCAAGAATATCGTAAGCAGTTGAATTTACCAGTAAATTTACGAGTGGATGTTATTCTTGATACAGAGGAAGAGCTGAAGCAAACATTAACGAATCATAAAGAGTTGTTGGAAGAAAACTTACTCGTTAAACAATTTACATTTGGTCACTTAACGAATGAAGACGATGAACTTTCATTAGGTGAGACAAAAGTCCGCATTAAATTAAGTGCTGCTCAGTAAAGAAAAAAGGAAGTTGGAATGATTCCAACTTCCTTTTTGTATGAAGGTAAATTAACTAGCTAATTTCCTCATAATCCATTCGATAGGTCCTCTAGAAAATTTCTTTCTCCATAATATGCTAAACAAAATACTGAAAATGAAAAATGCAGTAGCAAATAATAAAACAAAAAGTAGTGTTTGATGTTCCATTCTATTTAATAGAATTAATGTCCCAATCCCGATAAATACATGACTTACATAATGAGTTAATGTTAATTGTCCGGTTTGTACAATGGAAGTAACAAACCAATTATTTTCAAATTTTTCAGTGATATAGAGGCAAATTATTAATATAGAAAAGGCTGATCCAGTAGCAGATAAAATGTATAATAAATTTGGTAAAATGGGTCCTGTATTAAACAAAAATGTAGCTGCCTCTTTGCCGATGTATGGAATAAAGTAGTAGGTAAGTCCTTCTGATAAAAGTTCTGTCAATATTGTGGTTGTAATACCGAGAAAGAGTAATCTCTTTCTAATTCTCCTATTATGAAGGTCTAGTCGGCCAATTATCATACCGATTAAGAAGAACGAAAACCAAGGGAAAAAAGGGTGATAACCATTAAAGAATAGATTGCGAAGAAAACCGTTTACTGTCCAGAAGTCTACATAGTTTATAAATGGAGTAGGGCCTCCCCAACCTTCGAAAGTATTGAAAGTAAGCTGAAGAGATTGTGCCAAGAGTAGGATAATAATAGATAACAATAGTAATGCTTTTTTTCGTACTGTAATGAGTAATGCAGCAACGAAAAGGTAAACACCGTAGTAGTGTAATATATCCCCAGTCCACTCCATTACGTATAAAAGTAATCCTAAAATAAATAAGAATAGTGCCCGTTTCCATATGATTTTTCGTCTATTAGAAATTTTTATTTTTTCATTGCTAGCAACAGATGATCTAGTCATTAAAGATATGCCAATTCCAGCAAGTATAACAAATAAGGCAGAAGCTCTACCTTCAAAAAGTGACATGAAAGTTATTAAAAATGGGGGACCATTTCCTTCTGCACCTGTTATCACCATAAAATTAACAAGCAGCATACCAAACATCGCCAAAGCTCTAGCAAAATCCAATCCGATAATGCGCTTTTTTGTATTCACTTCAATCCCTTCTTTCAAAAATGCTGTTTACAGCCTCAATCCATATTTGTTTATAATTCATATCTACATGTAACATCATAAAATTCCCGATATTATCAAGCACTAATGCTAACATATGAGCTTTTGAAACTAGGTTTTTATTTTCAATTAATTGAAGTTCAGTTGCTTTTGTAAGGAGTGATTCAAATCCTTGTAAATATTCTGTTTGCACAGTTAGTAATCGCTCTTTGTACATATCGTTTCTTGAAGATAGTAATACATATTCTTGCAACACACGATTAAAATATGGATCGTTAAGCTGTTCATCTATCATTTTAAAGCCAATTTCAACACATTTCTCAACAAAATTTTCTTTCGTAAATGCTTCTGTATCGAAAAACGCAGAAAACTGCATAGCCTTGCATAATTCAGTAAAGATAACTTCAATTAAAGAATCTTTAGATTTAAAGTAATAATATATAGATGGTTTTGCAATCCCAACTTCCTCAGCAATCATCGTATAAGTTGTTTTAGCAATGCCGTATTCAGCAAATAATCGGTAACTAACATCCATAATTGAAGAGAAGGTTTCTTCACTTTTACTCATTGTAACGCCTCCTTTCATAAAACATATCATGAATTATTTTTATTTTCAACCTACCGTTAGGTAAAAACAAGTCTGTTCTTCATACGGTTCTTTTAAAAATTTATTTCATTTTACATGCAATTATTGAGAAAGTTTCATCTGTAATAAATACAAAGGTAATAGAATTGTTCATAGAGAATTAAACGTAGATTCAATTTTTATCCATCCATTTTGTAAAGAATGATTGCCTAGTGGTAATGGGAAAAGGTTGGGCTACTTTATTAGGGGGAGTGGTTCTATGTTTAATAAAAAAATGGTGGCAATGGCGATGACTGTGCCATTAGTAATGGGGACGCTTTCTACTGTTTCTGCAGTAGAGACAAAGAAACAAGTAAAGGTGGAAGCTTATTCGCCACAGAAAAAAGCTATTGAATATTTAAAAGGGAATGCCAATCAGTACGGATTAAAGCCAGACCTTTCAGACTTGCAATATATTTCTACAACAGAAACGCCTGTAGCTTCATATGTTAGGTTCCAACAAGTTGTGAATGGTGCACCTGTATTTTCAAATCAAATTACAGTAACTCTAAACGGAGAGGGAAAGGGTGTACTTGCTGTTTCTGATTATCAGCCTGTTACAGGTGTGAAGCAAGTAACGGAAAAAATTAGTGAAAAAGATGCAATACAAAAATCAATGGCGTATGTTGGAGAAGCAAGTGAGCAAAACTTATGGGCTCCTACAGATAAAGAATTTGGATACGTTATTGAAGAGGGAATTGCTCGTCCAGTATATAAAGTGGTTGTCCATTCTAATAATCCATTTGGTGCATGGGAAACATTTATTGATGCGGAAAATGGAAAGTTAATTAAAAAGGTGGATATAAACCGAAAAGTAGAAGGAACAGGAAAAGTATTTTTACCTAACCCTGTCGTATCAAGTGGGAGTTTAGCAGGATTAAAAGATAATAACGATGCAGATTCAACAGCGCTAACGAATCAATTAAAAACTGTTACGTTAAAAGGTTTAGATGGGACAGGATTTTTAATTGGAGAGTATGTAACGATATCTTCAAAAGCGAGAACAAAATCTACAAACTTACAATTCAACTATACACGTGCAAATGATAGCTTTGAAGATGTGATGTCGTATTATCATATTGATACATTGCAGCGTTATATTCAAAGTCTTGGTTTTCAAAATATTAACAATCGTTCCATTAAAGTAAATGTAAATGGAACAACAGCTGATAACTCATTTTATTCACCATCAACAAAGGCTTTAACTTTCGGTACTGGAGGAGTCGATGATGCAGAAGATGCTGGCATTATTGCGCATGAATATGGACATTCAATTCAAGATAATCAAGTTCCTGGGTTTGGAAGTTCACTAGAAGGCGGAGCGATGGGAGAAGGATTTGGTGACTTCTTAGGTGCTACTTATGAAGATGCTGTATCGACTACAGGTTACGGAAAAGCGTGTGTTGGAGAGTGGGATGCGGCGGCTTATTCTAGTTCAGATCCAACGTGCTTACGCCGATTAGATACGAATAAAGTGTATCCGAAAGATATAAAAAATCAAGTACATGCTGACGGTGAAATTTGGTCACAAGGACAATATGAGATGGCACAAGCTTTTGGCCGTGATGTTGCAACAAAAATTATTTTACAATCACATTGGTCATTAACGCCAAATTCTAAATTCAGTGATGGAGCAAAAGCGATTAAGCAAGCAGATGCTCTTTTATATGGCGGACAACACGCTGCTGATATCGATCGTATTTGGGCGGCAAGAGGAATTAGTACGAATTAATATAAAAAGTCGTGGCGTTATAAGCCACGACTTTTTAATTTGCTTAAGAACTGGTACTAGTAAATTAAGCTATATGAATGATAGTGTGAATTTATCCGCATTCCATTTATTTTTTCTCGTCTTTAAAAACAAAATGCTCTTTAAATTTCCTAAACTCAACTTTTTGACCGTTTCTCATTGAGCGGAAAGGGTGTTCTTGCCAAGTAATGATTATATCAACCTCATCTGCTTTTGTAGAAACAGGGAAGTTAGCATGTTTAAATCCGATTTTCCCGCTTGCGAGACGACTTTCTTTTCGTGAAAAGAGTTCGTATTTTGTTTTCATATTTGGTTCATTACGAAAGACTTCAACTTGAACGTTATATACTTCGTTTTTGCCAACATTTTTTACTGAAAATTGATAGGTTTGAAATTCATCTTTTTTAGCTTGAAGTACCTTGTTGCTTATTTTTTTCGGTTCATCAATATTCACTTGCCATTGATCAGAGTTTTGGGAGATGGGTAAAGATTTTGGTGAGTAGGCGTATGTTTCATTCACTACAATTAGGCATAACAAAAGAAGAAAGAAACTAATCGCTTTTTTCATATTAACACCTCACTATAAAATTTTTATTAATATGCGTAAATAAAACGGTAAATATGTAATTAAATGGAAAAAGGTGATACTTTGATTCAAATGAATTTGAAAAAACTTAAAGAGATAGTAAATGGAGAAGGATTACAAGAATCCTTTCATCTTATAGAGGTAGATGGTGTCTGCATAAATTCCAAAAATATTAAAGAAGGAAATTTATTCGTTCCAATCATTAGGGTGAAAGATGGGCATGAGTATGTGAAAGAGGCAATGGATAATGGGGCTGTCGCTTCCTTATGGAAAAAGTCTTACGGTACTCCGCCAAAAGGGATTCCAATTATATTTGTAGATGAAACTTTGTTTGCTTTGCAACAATTGGCACAATTTTATCGAAGCGAGATAAATGTAAAAGTAATAGGAATTACCGGTAGTAATGGCAAGACTACGGTAAAAGATATAATAGGAGGCATTTTAAGTTCAACTTATAGAGTGCATAAAACAAAGGGAAATTTTAATAGTCAAATCGGTTTGCCGTTAACAATTTTAGAAATGAAACGAAATACTGAGTTCTTAATACTTGAAATGGGAATGAGTGAAAAAGGACAAATTCGAAAATTATCACGAATAGCTCAGCCAGATGTAGCGATTATTACAATGATTGGACAGTCTCACTTAGAAACGCTTGGATCAAGAGAAGAGATTGCGAAGGCTAAATTTGAAATTGTAGACGGATTAAATGACGATGGACTGTTTTTATATAATGGTGATGAGCCATTACTTTCTCAAAATATTAATATGCTAGGTATAGAATGTAAGTCATTTGGTGGAAAGTATACAAATGATTTGTTTCCAACAAACGTACAATTAGATGAATATGGTGTTCATTTTAAATTAAATAATTCAAAAATACAGTACGATGTTCCCTTACATGGAAAACATAATATTTTTAATACGATTGTCGGAATCGCTGTAGGTCAATTTTACAAAGTCCCTATAGAAAAAATACAAGAAGCATTGCAAGAAATAAATATTACACAAATGCGCTTTCAGTTTTTAACCGCTAAAACAGGTTTTACAATTATTAACGATGCATGGAATGCCAGTCCTTCCTCCATGAAGGCTGCAATTGAAACGTTACAGAAATTAAATGTCTATAATAAAAAAATTATAGTGATTGGGGATATGTTGGAGTTAGGGAGGAAAGCTGAAACATATCATAGAGAAATTGGTAAAATGTTAAATGAGGAGAGCATTCAATATGTATTTACGTATGGAGAGTTAGCCGAAATTGTAGCGGAAGAAGCAAGAAAGAACTATCATACAGGAAAAGTACAGTCATTTGATAATAAAGCCGAGATAGCAGAGGAAGTATTGAGAGTTATAACGAAAAAGGATGTTGTTTTATTGAAAGGTTCACGTGGAATGGCTTTAGAGGAGATTGTACAAAACTGGATGTGAAAAATAAAAATATATTTAAAAGTGCTTGCATTTTATAGGGTGAAGAGATAGAATACTCTGTAAATATAAAAAGTGATGATCAGGAAAAGTACATGATGCAAAGGTCTACAGAGAGCAATCGGTTGCTGGAAAGATTGCGATACCGCATGATGGAAAGACACCTGTGAGTGTTGTTTTGAACGTGATAATTAGTAAAAGCAAACGGTACCTACCGTTATCAGGGCTAAGATGGTCATTATGACAATTTGGGTGGTACCGCGGAAAAATCCGTCCCTATTTTTAGGGGCGGATTTTTGTATTCTTTGAAAGGAGGTGAGTGACCGTGGATGATGACGATGACAACAACAATAACGTAAATAAATATAAAATTACTGGAGGGAAATGTAATGGGTCAAATCATGAAACGTTCACTCACAAAAGAATGTACGGAGCAAAGCGGAAAGGTTGTATCACTTCAAGGATGGGTAAAAAAGATTCGTCATCTAGGTAATGTTAGTTTTTTATTATTACGGGACAGAACGGGAGTAATTCAATGTGTATTAGAAAACGAGTTAGCTGGATTCAAAGTCGATGTAGAAAGTGTTGTCCACGTAATTGGTGAAATAGTTGAGACGTCAAAAACAGAATTAGGCGTAGAAGTACTTGCTCACGAAGTGAAAATATTAAATGGCGCAGAACCACTTCCGTTTGAAATAAATAAAAAGAAGTTACAAGTTGGCTTAGATCAACTACTGAATGAGCGGGTATTATCATTAAGACATGAGAGAACCGCAGCGATATTTAAAGTGAAATCTACACTCGTTCAGAGCTTTAGTGAATTTCTTATAGAGAACGATTTCACACGTATATTTACTCCGAAAATTGTTTCGCAAGGGGCAGAAGGAGGAGCGAATGTTTTTAAGCTTCCATACTTTCAAAAAGAAGCTTATTTAGCACAATCACCACAGTTTTATAAACAGATGATGGTAGCTGGGGGGTTAGAACGTGTTTTTGAAGTTGCACCTGTTTACAGAGCGGAACATCATAACTCTTCCCGTCATTTGAATGAATATATATCGTTAGACGTAGAACTTGGATTTATTCATGATTTTTATGAAGTGATGCAATTAGAAACGGATGTTTTACGATATATGTTTCAACAAGTAGCAAAAAACTGTGAAAAAGAACTACAACTATTACAAATAGAAGTACCTATTATTACAGAAATACCTAAAATCACATTGTTAGAAGCGCAAGAAATTTTGAAAAATAAATACCGGAAAGAGTCGCCAATTGGAGATTTAGATACAGAAGGTGAAAAGCTACTAGGCAAATATGTGAAGGAAACATATAAGAGTGAGTTAGTTTTCATCACATATTATCCGAAAGAAGCTAGGCCGATGTATACGATGCCGAATAAAGAGAATTCATCTATTACTGATTCATTTGACTTATTATATAAGGGATTAGAAATAACATCAGGGGCACAGCGAATTCATAATTATGATCTGTTACTTGCTTCTTTTAAAGAAAAAGGATTACATCCAGATACATTTCAATCTTATTTAAATACATTCCGATACGGTTGTCCCCCACATGGTGGTTTTGGAATTGGATTAGAGAGAGTTGTATACAAACTATTAGAATTAACAAATGTACGAGAGGCGAGTGCTTTTCCGAGAGATTGTACGCGTCTTATACCGTAATAATAAACCCCTTCTATAGTATAGAAGGGGTTTATTCCTTTCAACATATGTTAAAAGGAATAAATTTTTTTTGTGAAAATATGTAAATTATATTAAGAACATTTTATAATGAATTGAGAAAAAGAAAATTCATAAGTTATAATGAAATATGAATATAAAAAAAGTTCATATAATAATGTATGGAAGGGTATGAAACATGCTATATCAAACACAAGCAACACAACAAACACCAGCGTATATAATTTACCTTCTTGATGTAAGCGCATCAATGAATCAAATGATGGATGCAGGGGGAGAAGAAAAAAGAAGAATTGATATTGTAACGGATGCTCTTTCTTTAGCAATTCGCCAAATGGTATTTCGTTCAACAAAAGGTAGTCGCTTGCTTCCAAGGTATAAGTTATCTATTTTAGCCTATAGCGATCATGTTTTTGATTTATTGGGCGGTGTGAAAACAATAGACGAGGTAGCAAGACTGCGCCCATTAGAAAAAATTCAAACGCATCGCTTAACTGATACAGCAAAAGCTTTTTCTGTAGTGGAGAAGTTATTGCAAAAGGAATTACCAAATTTACAAGATGGACCAGCTCCTGTGGTTTGTCATATGACAGACGGTGCTTCAACTGGTGAAGATCCAGAATTAATTGTGCGAAGAATTATGGATATGTCTGTACCTGATGGAAATGTGCTAGTTGAAAATATTTTTATTTCAGATGAAATTATGCAAGAACAAATTACTAATATAAAGAAGTGGGAAGGAATTATGTCAAATACAGAAATTACGGATGAGTATGGTGCAAAGTTGCAAAAACTTTCATCGCCTATTCCTCAAAGCTATCGTGAGATGATGACTGAATATGGTTTCCATATTGCAGATGGTGCGGTGATGATGTTTCCTGGTACAAATGCGGATTTAGTGTCACTTGGATTTCAAATGTCTGCTGCGACGCCGGTTCGGTAGGAGGGAGAAATATGGTGAAATATATCCTGTCGCAAGAGAAAGAAACGGTATTGCAAGAAAAGAAAAGCAAACATTTTACTTATCGATATAGTTATGTAAGAGCAAAAGAAACACAGGATTTAAATGAGAGTGGACAGGACTTCCTAGTATTTCAAGATAATGGAACTAGTTTCATATTTGCGTTATGTGACGGTGTAGGGCTGTCTTTTCATGGTGAAATTGCTGCGGAGTTTCTTGGTATGAAGTTATTAAACTTGTTTGAAACATGTCAAGAAAGTGAACTGGATATTACTACATTATTAAATGAACAGTTAAAAAATTGGATAGAAGAAGCTTCAGAGGAAGTGAGTGCATTTCGATTGCCAGAAGAAACACCGTGGTTACTACGCGATGTTTTGGAAGAAAAGCGAAAACAAGGTAGCGAAGCGATGTTTATTGGCGGGAAAATAGAACGCATTTCAAATCAAGATAAGGCACAAATAACGTTAGTTTCACATGGTGATTCATTTGTGAAATTGTTTCAAAATAATGAGAATTGTTCGGATGTAATGAAGTTTGAGAGAAATATAGAGAAAAGATGGTCTACACAGCGTGGCATTATCGGTGGGGAATTGGCCGTTTTTTCAAAGACATTATCTAGACACGAAGCTAATCGGATAGTTATTCATTCAGACGGACTTGTGTCGCTTAAACAGTATAACTTTGAGGAAGTGTTAAAAGAAATTGAGAGGGCGCAGAACTCCCCGACAAGCGATGATATTTCATTTTTAGATGTTTCTTGGTAACAAACACGATGGAAAAAAGGTGAATAAAAGTGGAAGAGATTATTGTGACATACATAAAACAGTCAAATGAAGAGATAGATATTGCAATTCCTAATGATGTGAAAGCAGTGCAAATTATTGAAGCAATTTTACATCATGAAAAAATAGATGAAGCATTGAGCGGTATCTATGAAATTAGAGTGGCAAAAGATAAAGAAGAATGGCATTCTATTCGAAATGATGAAACGTTGCGCGATAATGATGTGTGGGATGGACAATATGTAATGCTATATAAAAAAGGATCGATTATCCCTTCTTTTGAAATGCTACCGGCAGAAGAAGTTTATAATGAACCGGTTAAACAAGATATATCTACTAGTGAAGAAGATTATGTATGGAAAATTATTGAGTAATAGTTTTTGAATGGGGAAGGAGAAATGTTTTGTGCAAAAATCACCGTATTTTCAACGCTCTCCGCGTGTGAAAGTAGATATACCAACAGGGGATGTTATTATTCATGATCCGCCGAATATACCGGAGGAGCCGAAGTTTTCAATTGAAACAATGTTACTGCCAGCAATGATGACGGTTTTAACATTGGTATTATATTTTGTAATGATGAAATTTATGAAGATGAATTCAAGTTATATGCCATTAATGATGGTTTCAAGTATTCCAATGTTGGGATCATATGTAATTACAACGATGGGGCATTTCCGTAAAAAGAAAGAACATCGTCAAATGGTTGAACAATTACAAACAAGATATTTAGAGCAAATTCAAAAGCATCGAGTGGAATTAGATACGCTAAAGGTTGAACAAGCAAAATATTTAATTACACAAAATCCAAGCCCATTAAAAAGTGTACAAAGAATTGAAAACCGAGACAGTAATTTATGGGAGCGTACACCTGAAAGTCCAGACTTTTTAGATATTCGTATTGGTACAGGAGAAAGACCATTCCTTGTAGAATTGAAGGTACCTGAGCAGAAAGGTTATGAAGAAAATCCATTAGTTACAGAAGCGCAAAATGTGAAAAGGGATTTCAATACGATACCAAATGGACACATTTCAATTTCTTTGAAAAAAAACGACGTAATTGGTGTAGTCGGAAATAAAGAAGATAGACTAAACTTTATTCGAATTGTAACGACACAAATTATGACGCATCATGCACCGAATGAAGTGAAAATAGCAGCCTTTTATCATGAGAAAGAGAAAAAACAATGGGATTGGATGAGGTGGCTTCCTCACGTATGGGATGAACAGAGAAGTATGCGCTTTTTATCTGAAAATCAACAAGATGCACAGAAACTAGCTGAAGTACTATTTACCCCACTTAATATGCGTAGAATCTATAATTCTTCTGCGCAAGCGGATGCAAAAGTTCCTTTAATTCCAATGTACGTCTTTTTCTTATCAGCGAGAGAATTTTTAGAGGATGACCCTTTAATTCCAATGTTACTTAGAGAAGGTGAAAGTGTAGGAGCTTCTACATTTATTTTTGCGGAACAAAAGGAACGCTTACCGATGGAATGTGATCTTGTAATAAGCTTAAATGGAGAAAATGGTGAGTTAGTAGAAACGTTTTCAAGTTCAGCTGAAAATAGTGGGACAACGCGTGCTAGTTTTAAAGTAGATCGACTTTCATTCGAGCGATGTGAACTAGGAGCGCGAAGCATTGCTCCAATTCGAATGAAAAGTTCTACAGCAGCCAACATTCCGAAAGTATTAACATTTTTAGACTTGTTTCAAGCTAAAAACATGGAAGAGTTACAAGTGCTAGAGAGATGGAAAGAAAATAGATATCCGACTTCATTACCGGTTCCAATTGGTGTGAGAGAAGGAAGTAAACCTGTTTTTCTAAATATTCACGATAAAATAGAGAAAAAAGGGCATGGTCCACACGGTCTAATGGCTGGTACAACAGGATCAGGAAAAAGTGAAGTGATTCAGTCTATAATAGCAGCGTTAGCAGCAACCTATCACCCTCATGAGATGGCATTTATGCTTATCGATTATAAAGGTGGTGGAATGTCAAACACATTTGCTGGATTACCACATATTATTGCATCTATTACGAACTTAGAGGATCCAAACTTAATTGAGCGTGCCAGAATATCATTAAAGGCAGAATTAGAGCGGAGACAAAAATTATTCATTCAGGCTGGAAATGTCCAGCATCTAGATGAATATTATGAAACAAGCTGGCGTGAAAAAGAACCTTTACCACATTTATTTATTGTTATTGATGAGTTTGCTCAAATGAAAAAGGAACAACCTGAATTTATGGACGAGCTAATTAGTGTCGCTGCCATAGGAAGAACTTTAGGGGTCCACTTATTATTAGCAACTCAAAAACCTTCAGGGGTTGTAAATGACAAGATTTGGAGTAACTCGCGTTTTCGAATTTGTTTACGTGTACAAGATGACGCGGATAGTCGTGAAATGTTAAAGATTCCAGATGCATCTAAAATCAATGTACCAGGACGAGGGTATCTCCAAGTTGGTAGCAATGAAGTATTGGAATTATTCCAATCTGCATGGAGCGGAGCACCTTATAATCCGGATGAAGAGAAAGTTCTTGATATTGTTGACTTTACAGAAGTGAAGCTTTCCGGTGAAAGAATAAAAGTGAAAAAGCGTCCAAAACCAATGACAAATAGTCCAAAGCAATTACAGGCTTTTATTCAATATGTACAGAGCGTATCAGAAAAAGAAAATATTAAAGCATTACCAGGACCATGGCTGGATCCATTACCAGAAAAATTATTGTTAAAAGAATTTTATGCTATGGAAAATTGGACAATTGCTGATTGGAATAAACCGAAAGAATATTTACAAGTAACAGTAGGATTAATTGATGATGTTGCAAATCAAGCACAATTTCCTCAGAAATTAGATTTACAAGAAGGGCATTTAAATATTTATGGTATGCCAGGTACAGGAAAAACGACGATGTTGCAAACAATTATTATGTCCTTAGCTGTATCTCATACACCAGAAGAAGTGAATTTCTATGTTATTGATTTTGGTCGAATGTTCTTAGATTTTAGAGATTTACCTCATATAGGCGGGATTATACAAGAAGGCGAAAATGAGAAAATGAAACGTCTATTCGGATTTTTAAAGAAGGAAATCACGCATAGAAAAGAGAGTTTTTCTAATATCGGTGCAAAGTCATTCTCTATGTATAACCGAATGGTAGAAAAGAAAATACCAGCTATAGTAGTAATGGTAGATGGTTATATAAGGTTCAAAAATGAATTTGAGAAAGAAAATGAAGTATTAGAATTATTATTACGCGAATCAAGTACATACGGAGTATATTTCTATTTCTCTCTGAATCAAACAATTGATATGTTCGATCGTGTTCGGAATAATATACCGATGGCACTTACATTTGAATTGCAAGATGGAACAGAATATCATAACTTAGTTGGCAGACCTAAATTCCCATTAATTGAAGTTCCTGTTGGCCGTGGATTAATGAAAGGGCAACCGCCGGAACTATTCCAAGCAGCATTGCCGTTTATTGGTGAAAGTGAACTTGAGTACTCTCAACAATTAAAAACAATTATTCAAAAAATGAATGGAGAATGGAATGGTGAAAAAGCAAAAGCTATTCCAATGGTACCTAAAGAAATATTTGTAGAGCATATGATTGAAGAATTAGAAACAGCCCAAATTTCAGCAGGTATAGAAACAGAGGACATTCGTTTGCAAAGTTTTTCTTTAGACGAAATGAGTCATATATTTGTTGGGGGAAGAATAGAAGGTGGAAAAACATCGCTATTACAAACGCTTCTGTTCACGACTGCATACCAATACTCTCCAGAAAAGGTTGAGCTATACTTAGTAGATCTTGGTGAAAGACCTACAGGCATATTAGCTCTGGGAGATTTACCTCATGTAAAGAAGAAGGTTACAGATAGTATGCAATTAAAAGAAATGTTAGATGAATTGTTAGAGTTAATAAATAATAGAGAAGCAGTAATGCCTTCTATAGATTCAAACGTAACAGTGGAGTTTTCATATAAGAGGATAATCATTGCAATTGATGATATTGATCAAATGTTAACTGTATTATCTACTGATTATGAGGCAAAAAACAAAATGGAACTAATAGTCCAAAATTGTAAAAATAAAGGGATTCACTTTATGACTGCGGCTACTACGTCTAGCTTAAATAGCTATTCACATGAAAAATGGTTTGCAGAAATTAGAAAGAGAAGTATTGGTTATTTATTGGGAACGACACAAAATAACGATGTGTATTTCTTTAATATGAAACTGCCACATACTGAAATGGATCAAGAATTATTAAGCGGGGATGGATATTGCATACGTAGAAAGCCAATCAAAATAAAATGTGCATATACACCATTACATTTACTTCGCACGATGACAGATAAAATTAGTGTGAAATGGTCTGAATTAAAAGTGAAATAATATTAAAATAGGGTTAAATTACTAGAAAATAGAATTTTTTTGTAATTTAACTCTTTTAAAATTGTATGAATATAGTTTATAATCTAATTGTTGTATCATTTATGATTTGAAAGGGGAAATTATTACGATGGCAGAAATTAAAATCACACCAGAAGAACTTGAAAGAATCGCAGGAAACTTTAAAAACGCAGCAGGAGAAGCACAAAGTCAAATTAATAGACTTGAAGGCGATATTAATAGTTTAGAAGGACAATGGGCTGGGGCAACACAAGCGAAGTTCCGTGGAGAATTTATCCAATCTAAACAAGCAATGCAGCAATATATTCCAATCTTAGAGGGTATTTCAACAGACTTAAAACGTATTGCTGATAAATTCCGTAACACAGATAACGCATACTAAGAATAGAACAATTGCAAAAGATCAGGAGCTATTGTTCCTGGTCTTTTTTTTGAAAAATTGTTATACGAGAGTAAGGGGATAAAATGGGATTCCGACCAGAAGTAGGAGAAAAAATTAGTCTTAATAAAGATGTTTATCGTTTTGAGAAACACCCAGCTGTAATTGGTATTGAAATGCCCTATGGTCAAGAGGGAAGACAAGGAACAGTCTATCAATTACAACAGGAAAATGGTGTGGAACGAATTGCATTAAAAGTTTTTAAGGAACGCTATCGCGAGGAAAAACATCAACTAGCATTTTTGAAACCACTTTCTTCCTTAGTAGGTCTTAAAGTATGTTCACGCTATATCGTTACTAAAGAAGAACATACATCTGCAATCGAAAAATCAGAAGATCTTGCTAATAGTATTGTAATGCCTTGGATTGAAGGTCCAACTTGGGCTGATATTTTACAAGAACAACTAATGTTATCAAAAGAACAATGCTTCTTTATTGCAGAAGCATTTCTTACAACACTTAAAATGATGGAGGAAAATGAAGTTGCTCATAATGATTTATCGTCTAGCAACGTACTCATACCTTTCTTAAGTGAAAATCGAATTGAAGGCCAACACTATATCGAACTTGTTGATGTTGAGCAAATGTATGGTCCAAAAACGAAAAGACCTTCGTTATTGCCAGCAGGTTCAGCGGGCTACGCACCAATGTATTTAAAAAGTGGAGTATGGCAAAAAGAAGCCGATCGATTTGCAGGTGCCATTTTATTAGGAGAAATATTGAGTTGGTGTAGTGAAGAAGTTCGAAATAAAAAATGGACGGATGCAAGTTACTTTAAAACGGAAGAAATGCAGACAGAATGTGAAAGATATACGTTACTTCAGCAAGTATTACATAATCAATGGAATGGGGAAATTGCAAAATTATTTAAGCAGGCATGGAGTAGTAACTCTTTCGCAGAATGCCCAAGCTTTGCACAGTGGTACGATGTATTTAATAGCGTGAGAGAAAGAATAAAAATTGATGCGGAAAGGCAGTCAGCAGAAGAACACTCTCTTTTTGTATCAAAATGTTTGGAAATTGCAAGATTATTAGAAGAGAGAGGATTTAAACAAGCGGCATTATATGAGTATAAAATAATTTTCAATTCACTCAATCCATCAACAGCTCTGCAAAAAGAACTCGCATATATCATTCAAACTATGGAGAGTCAAGAGCCTGAAATAAATAAAAAAATGGTCCTACAGCATTATTTGGAATTAGCTACTGAATTGGAACGAGAAAACAATGCAGCATTTGCTTGTTTCGTCTATTCACGAATCGTACAATTTCCAAACATTGATCAGGCATTAAAGCAGGAAATTGAAAGCATTATTGAAGAGATAAAAGAAGGACAAGGAACAGAGTCGCAGCAAGAAGTAGCAGCTACAATTACAGTTCCAAATAGTATTCTACAGAGCCGGAAACAGACGAAAAAACAAGTGGAATATGATATAGATGATGAGATTTTAAATGCAAAAGCATCAAATCAACCACTTACAGTAGCGCATGAACAAAGTGAACCATCAGCTTTTTCTACATGGTGGAAAAAGAATAAAAAGCGAATTTTGATTATTGGTTCAACTGTAGTGGTTGTTATAGGTGGTTCAACGTTATTTTATTTCTACACAACAAACGCTAAATATCAAAAGTTTATGGAACAAGCACGACAAGCTTATGATGATAAAAAATATATAAAAGCAGAAGAAGCTGTTGGGCATGCAATTGCTGTGAAGGGTAAAGACGAGGCATATCTCCAATTAGCAACGATTTACGTTGCTGAAGGAAAAAATAAAATTGCAATCGATTATATTACAAAACTAATAAAAGATAGAGAAATAGATAAAGAAAATAATGAAGCTGCTTATTTATTAGCTTCAGCAAATTTCCGCATTGGAAAATATCAAGAAGCAGTGCAAAATTTTGAACAAGCGTTAGCGAATAATGCAAAAGGAATTGAACCATACAAAAAAGATGCGATGCGAGATTTAGCTGTAAGTCATATGAAAATGAAAGAATTTGAAAAGGCAGAAGATGTTATTGTCAAAATGAGCACGAAAACAAATGAGGATAAGGCAATTGTTTCGTATTTAAAAGGTCAACTTTCAACAGCAACTGTACAGTTAGACAAAGCAGAATCTTTCTTTAAAGAAGCTATTATGCAAGATTCAAAGAATGCCATATATACAATTGAACTTTCAAATTTATATGTGCTTTGGAATAAAACAAACTTAATTGATAGTGCGAAGAAAGAAATAAATTATCAACAAGCATCGCACATTTTACAAGTAGCGATTCAAAAAGATATGAAAAATATTGAGTTGTTAAATCAACTAGGAATTGTGTATTACGAAGCGGGCCAGTTTTATGAAACGCGAGATGGCGCAAAGAGTACTGCTGCATATCAGCAAGCGTTAGAAGCTTACAATAGAGTTGTCAGCAGTGGAACACGCGACATAAATACACTTGTAAATATAGGGATTTTATACGATAAAGTGGGACAAGGAAATGAAGCAGAGAAGCTTTTCACAGAAGCATACTCACAAAACGATGAAAATCCGCATGTGAATTTTGCATTCGGGATGTTTAAAATTAAACAGAAAAAATACGAGGAAGCAAGTCGCTTCTTAAGAAAAACAGTGCAGGCAAATGAAAATGAATCTGAAGTAAGAGCCGCGCAAGAAAAACTAACAGAAATGAAAACAAACGGTTGGATTCAATAAAGATAGGAAAAGGGGAAAAGGACATGGAGGAAAACAATAATAACTTAGGGAAAAAAGTCGCTATATCAGTAATGTCAGTAGCTTTACTAGGAACGTCAGGATATCTTGTTTATGACAAAGGCTTTAGGACAGCAGGAAAAGAACCAGTAAAACTAGCAAGTAATACAGAAGAGAAAAAAGATGATCGTATTACAGGGGGCGATTTACAATCTATGTTCCCAAATTTAGTCGCTGATCCTGCAAAAAAAGATGAAAAACCCGGCGAAAAACCAACTATTAATTTAGCAGATTTAATTGGAAATAATAAATCACCAATTACACCAGTAACGTATAAACCTGATGAAGTATCGGTGGAAAAGAAAGATCCACAAATCAAATTATCAGATGCACCAACTCCACAAAAGTTAGATTTGCCAACTAATATGGTTGGACCTGTGGCGGATATTCCTAAGTCACCAACCGAGGCGAATACACCAGTGGACCCTAAGTTACAGGTAGATCCGAACGCTAAGCCTTCAGTAGATCCAAATACGCCAGTGGTAGATCCAAAGCCACCAGTGGTAGATCCAAAGCCACCAGTGGTAGATCCAAAGCCACCAGTGGTAGATCCAAAGCCACCAGTGGTAGATCC
>NZ_JBNTQO010000030.1:0-37600 GCF_050630465.1 Bacillus basilensis
CAACTCGTTGTTCTTCCACAATCGGCGCTTCTTCTACAACTCGTTGTTCTTCCACAATCGGCGCTTCTTCTACAACTCGTTGTTCTTCCGCAATTAAAGTATTCGCAAAGCTTTGAACATCTTTCTTCGTTTGTTCATCAGCTTCAGCAACATGTATGAACTCATTCTTTTGTTCAATTTCTTCATTTAACAACATTTCTTGCTGCATTTTCTCAAGTGCTACAGGTTCCGCTTCTTCTACTTCTTCTGTTTCTGCAATTACTTCCACTTCTTCTGGCGCTTCTGTTTCCGCAATTACTTCCACTTCTTCTGGCGCTTCTGCTTCCGCAATTACTTCCACTTCTTCTGACTCTTCTGCTTCCGCAATTACTTCCACTTCTTCTTGTGCTCCTGCTTCCACAATTACTTCCACTTCTTCTGGCGCTTCTGCTTCTGCAATTACTTCTACTTCTTCTGACTCTTCTGTTTCCGCAATTACTTCCGGTATTTCCACAATGATTGTTTCTTCAAGTTTTTCTTCTGCTTTGACAATCACTGATTCTTCTGGATCTTGCTTTTCTACTTCAATAGTAGGTTGTTCTATTTCTGTATTACGTTTAATTTCTTCTGATAATATTGTATCCTCGTGCTCTACTTTAGAAGCTACTAATTCTTCTTGTAGATTGTTTTCGTTTAACACCACTACATCTTTTTCTAGCTTAGCACTTTCCATCTGCTCAGCTACTGTTTTATGAAGTAATTCATCCGCTGAAACTTCCTGCGGTGTACTCATTTCTTGAACCACTTCATTTTCTTCTACTATAGGCTCTTGGCGTTCAATTTCATAACCGTTTTTCTCTAGCCATTGATCAACAACTGATTTTTCTTCCTTTTTATCCTGTTGACCAACTGATTCATGACTAGGCGAAGAAGACGTTGCTTGTCCTTCTGAGAAATCTGATAATGTATACCCTTTTTTCTCTAACCATGCATCAACAACTGCTTTGCCCTCTACAGATATTTCAAGATCTTCTCTTTCCTTTACTTCCTCCTGCTTTTCTTCCTTTTTCTCTACAGAAGGACGATTATATCCGTAAATTGGTGAAATCATTTCTGTTGGACGAAATGGTCTACGGTTACTTTCTTGCGACGATACAGGTGCCTTTTTAACGACAGACTCTCGCTCCGGTTCATATTGCACTTCCGGTTCTTCATATGTAGAAACTACCTTTTCCACATACTGTCGTCTACTTCTTTCCACTTTCATTCCTCTTTGAATAGGCTGATTTTCATATGTTACAGCTTGAACAGGTTGTTCTTCAAAATGCCCTGTTTCTATAACATCCTCTTCATCGAACCCATTATCCGGTACTAATGGAAAACGGCATTTACCTGCATTCCTACTTGCCATTTGTGCTTCTCTTGCTTCAGTGTAGTGGTTTACACGAGGAATTTTCGGCTGACTTTCAATTCGTTCTGGTACTTCTTTATTCATCGCTGTTTGTTCTTCCTCTTTGTTAAACAGCTTTTTCATCCAATCTAACATGCTTACCACTCTTTCTACTAAATAGTAACATCCTTTATTGTATCAGCATTCGGCAAAAAGTGCAGGTAAAATTAAGCATGTCATATTTATCCATAATATTCTAATTTACGAGTGTTTTCATATGGAAAAACGCACCCTTACATGTAAGACTGCGTTTAAGCTTTACTCTTCCGATATTCATCTACACTATCCGTTACACTTTGCAATAAAGAATTTATATACTGCGGGTCAGATAATTTCTTATCTTCTTCAGGATTTGACATAAACCCAAGTTCTAATAGTACACCAGGTACTTTGGACCAATTAAATCCAGAAAGATCATCCCTGAATTTAATTCCATTTACTTTCACTTGATGATTTTCTCTCATTTTATTTACTATCGTTTGAGAGATTTGAAGACTTTCCTTATAAATCTCTTTCGTATACGGACTTCCTTCTGACGGTGTTAATACAGCAAACCCACTTTGATTCGGATTTTCAGAACCATCTGCATGAAGACGTAAAAATAAATTCGCCTTATGATCATTCGCAAATGTTGCCCGTTCTTTATTACTCATATCAACATCTTGTGACGTTCTCGTCATTAATACTTGTATTCCCTTTGTTTCTAACTTTTCCTTTAATATCAAAGCCATTTCTAATACAAGGACAGCCTCTCTTTTTTTCGTCACAACACCAGTTGTACCATCTGTCACTTTATATTTTTGCGTTGTTGCTCCTGGCCCAATCGGCTCTAAATTTAAATTTGCTTTTTGTTGATGCCCTGGATCAATAACAACGAGAAACTTTCCTTGCTTTTCATTACTCTCTATTTTTTGTTCATTATTTTGTACTGGTTGCTCAGTTGGCTGCACTGGCGTAGCTTCCTCTTTCTTTTCCTCGGCCGGCACTTCCTCCTGCTTTTGCTCCACTTGCTCATTCGTTTGAACTGCTTGCGGTTCTTCTTTTTTTTCTTGTTCTTCTTGCTGTTTTTCTACCGGTGCGTCTTTCTTTTTATCTTCGCTTGTTTCTTTTATAGAAGATGTTGTCTCTTTTTTCGGTTGTTCTTGTGAGCAACCTCCCATATATATGCCAATGAATGCAATCATGCTCATTATTTTTATATACTTCATGTTTTTCTCCCATCACTTTGCACCGGTCTCAAAGTTTTTCTTATAATTGTTTTATAATCTCATCCATATTTCCAATATGAACGGGTTGCCACGTTTCTGTACCACGCTCTGCAGTATAAACTAGATAAGCATCATCAGCCACATTTACAAAAACTGGATCCCCCATATCTGTTTCATATCCGATAACAATCCATTTCTCTTTCCATTTTCCGTGTTCTTCACTTATTAATGAATTTTTATGTTTATCATATCGATAACCGATTTGTCCTTTTTCTAATTCATTTTCACTAAACAAATAGATTTCATAAGAACCTAACTCGATATCTTGCTGTTTTGAAGTTTCAATTCGTTTCAGAAGTTCTGCGATTTTTAGTTGTTGTTTCATACGTCTATCCCCTTCTATTTTTCTAAATTTTAACTAGATTGTTTATAAAATACAATATAGATTTTGTGGAAAAAGGTGACATCCTCATAATATTAACGATTTTTCAAATTTATCTATCGTAACTCTAAATATATTAACGATTCGACATAGAATATCGATTTACAAAAAATAAAAAACAAAAAGAGAGGCCACCCAAAAGGACAGCCTCTCTTTTCTTAACATCAATTAAAATTTAAACTCTTGTCCAACTTCAAAGCTATCTTCTAATACAAGAATACCTTTTTCTTGTGGAGCATCTGGAAGCTCTAATTCACGTGCAGAGCAGATCATTCCAGAAGAAGGAACACCGCGAAGCTCAGCTGGCTTGATTAACATACCGCTTGGCATTACAGCGCCGATTTTTGCAACGACAACTTTTTGTCCTGCATCAACGTTCGGTGCGCCACATACGATTTGTAATGTTTCTGTACCGATTTCTACTTTACAAATGTTTAGCTTATCAGCATTTGGATGTTTCTCTTTTTCCGCTACATAACCTACAACAAATTTTGGAGAAAGATCTGCTTCTACTGTTTCTTCAAAGCCGTTCTTCGCTAAAATTTCGTTGATTTTTTCTACAAGTTCTTTCGTTAATGTAAGGTTACCTGTTTCTGTTACTTCTAAGTAAGAAGATGCATTAAAGATGTTGAATCCTGCTGTTTCGTTGCTTTCACGATCGTATACGCGAGCAACATCTCCTTTGCGATCAAAAGTACGGTTCTCTAAAGTAATATCTTGTAAGGCAACAATTAAAGTGTCACCAATTCCTTCAAGGTTGTAAAAAACGTTCACTTCGTTCATCCTTTCTCTTTTCCATCTGTCTTCTTCCGATTCTTCGCTAAAATAAAGATTGGTTCAAAGTCCCCATCTTCATATACGAATGAAAGTGATGTAATCGGAACATGCCCTTCGGCAAAAAATTTCATTGTCATTTGTGCAATAATATCATAACCGATTTCGTTGACGATATCAGCAATAATTAATACATCTTGGTGAGGAACAGCAACAACCATGTCACCAGAAATCTTTTCACGCATCGATTGTAGTAACGATTCGTTTAAAATACGAGTCGCATCATACCCATCATTTGTGTTTAAAAAGTAGAATGTATTACCTGCTACTGTGTCCTGCTTAAATTCATAACCTAATGAGCGAGCATTGAATAATGCCATTTCACGTACTTGTTGTTCTGTAAGCTCTAACTTTTGTAATAAACGCTCATCAATTAGTCGATACGTTTTATTAGAATCTAGCGCGTAGTAAATACGTGTTTCCGCCGTATGATCCGTCATAATAAACGGATTTCCTTCTTCTGCTTGTTTCGGGAAAGAAGTAGAGCGAATAACAGGTAAAATTTTTGCTGCGCTATTTTCTTCTTTATGCATCGCAATTAACGCTTCTTGTACGTAATAGGCAACCTCTTCAATTGCTTTTTCTTTATTCACTTCCCATTTTGCCACAACGCCTGGAAGCGACACGTTAATACCTTTTTTCGAGTCTTTCTGTTCTATACGTAGAACCTCTTTCTCGCTATCATACTGAAAGTCCCATTCCGGGCGAGATAATTTCTTCATTAACTCGTCTTTCATCTTTTTACTTGTCATCTTCATCTCTTTTTCCTCCCTTCCAAAAAAATAACCTCCCCCGCGAAGGTAGAGGTTGTTTTACAATTCAATTGGCAAGTTGCCTTATTTTAAACCTTCAATGAACTCTTCGATTTGTTCTTGTGTTTTACGATCTTTGTTTACATAGCGACCTGTTTCTTCACCTTTATTGTACGCTACAAAGCTCGGAATGCCAAATACGTCTAATTTGACGCATAGATCAATAAACTCATCACGATCTACATAGTAAAATGAGAAATCACTATATTTCTCTTCTACTTCTGGCATAAACGGGTCTACAAAACGGCAGTCTGGGCACCATTCTGCTGAGAACATAAAGACTACATTCTCTTCATTTTTTAATTGTTGGAATTGCTCTATGCTTTCTAATGATTTCATCTATATTTCCTCCTCTAACGAGTGCATTTTTTCATGTTATAATCTTTCCTTTATACTACCATACATCGCGCACGGTGCAAGGTTTATGCTTGCTTTTCGTCATACTTATATTGCCCAACAAGTAACTTAACAACGTGTACAAATAATTCCGTGCGATCAACATAATCATCTGTAAAAATACCGATTGCACCTTCGTGACTACGAATATCTTTTCTCTGTACAAACTCTTCCATCACTTCACTTAACTCCTTGCCCTCTTCAAGGGGTGCTAAAAAATCATCCGGTAACGTAATACGTGCCCCGCCGGCAACAAATATTTTACCATCACTTGTTGCTAGCGCGCCCCAATTACACATAAATAAACCGTACTCCGTTTTCATCACGCCGCCTTCTAGCCCAATACCAATTTGAGCTTCTCCTTCTTGAAGCGCTCGCTTCGCTCTATTAACAGCTCCTTGCATCGTCTCTTCATCTGAAAACGGCTGGTTTGCTACCCCTGAAGGAACAGAAAGAGACGTAATTTCGGCATCACTCCAAACCTGCTCCACAGCTCCAACTTTCGTTTTATTCTTCGATCCAACTACTACCTTCATTTCGTTCACCTCTATAAAAATTTATCATTTTGTTCTAACATCCGCTTCGGGTACGAATTAGGCACCAACCACTATCACACATCACCGGGGAATCCCTTCTACCCATAAAAGAAGGTGGATTTCCACAATATTACTGGTCCTAAACACAAAAACAGGCTTCTTCTTTCTTCCTACCCGCGGTCTTAACACATCATTCGAGCACATGTTAGGCACTGACCACCACCACACACCGATGGGTCATCTCTTCAATCCAAAAAAAGAAAGGCTCTTCAGCCCTTCTTCCTTACGCGTTATTCTTAATTGTCTCTAACGTCGTTTTATCCGTTGCTCTTACAAGCTTCGTAATTAGTTCTTTTGCTGCTGCATAATCATCAACATGTAAAATAGAAGCATGTGTATGAATGTAACGTGCGCAAACACCAATTACTGCTGATGGGATACCTGAGTTACTTGTATGTACACGTCCCGCATCTGTACCGCCTTGTGAAATAAAGTATTGGTACGGAATGTTGTGTGTTTCTGCTGTATCTAAAATGAATTCACGCATTCCTCTATGTGTTACCATCGTACGATCGTAAATACGAAGAAGAGCACCTTTTCCTAATTGACCGAACTGCGTTTTATCACCAGATGCATCGTTTGCTGGACTTGCATCAAGCGCATAGAAAATATCTGGTTGAATCATATTTGCAGCAGTTTGTGCCCCGCGAAGACCAACTTCTTCTTGTACAGTCGCTCCAGAGTATAATGTGTTTGGTAATGTTTCGTCTTTTAATTCTTTTAGTAATTCGATTGCAAGGCCACATCCGTAACGGTTGTCCCAAGCTTTCGCCATAATTTTCTTTTCGTTTGCCATCGGCGTAAACGGGCAGATTGGCACGATTTGTTGTCCTGGTTTTACACCAATTTCAATCGCATCTTCATAGCTATCTGCACCTATATCAATTAACATGTTTTTTATATCCATCGGTTTTGCACGTTGCGCGTCACTTAATAAATGAGGAGGGATAGACCCAACAATCCCAATAACAGGACCATTCTTCGTCATCACTTGTACGCGTTGCGCTAATAGAACTTGGCTCCACCAGCCGCCTAACGGTTGAAAACGAAGCATTCCGTTTTTCGTAATTTGCGTAATCATGAAACCTACTTCATCCATATGACCTGCTACAAGAACACGTGGGCCAGTTTCGTCCCCTTTTTTCAGACCAAATACGCTACCTAAACCGTCTTGTACAATTTCATCAGCATATTTGCTTAATTCTTGCTTCATAAAACGGCGTACGTCATGTTCAAAACCTGACGCACCTTGTAATTCTGTTAACGTACGAAATAATTGTAATGTCTCTTTATTCACGAAGTCCCCTTCTTTCAAACCTTAGTAGAATACCTCTTTTATTGTAACGAAATTTTCGAAATGTTTCTAGTTTCTTCTTTTTTAACTGTATTTGCTTTATAATTATTATCGGTACACTATTTTTATTTTATAGAATTGAGGTGAATATATGAGCTGGAAAGGTTTAGTAGCAGGTCTTGGCGTTGGGTTCGCAGCTGGTTATTTCGTTGCAAACAAAGTACAAGAACAATCCCATATTTCTTCAGAAAAAGCATTGAAAATGGTGAAACAAGCATTAAGTCATAAAGGTGAAATTACTGGCTCTTGGGTACATATGGTTCCAGAGACATTTGAAAAATATGATGTCGCATACGAAGTTTATCGCGGCGGTCTTACAACAATGTTAGATGATATACAAGAACGATTTGAATTTTTAGTTGATGCTAAAACAGGTACTGTTTTAGAGGTTATAGCAGCATAAAAAGGAGGGTTCCCATTAGGTGAACCTCTTATTTTTTAATTGTAGATAGTGATTGAAATTTATCGGCGCAACTCGATTTATATCAGCGATTACCCCATTTTATCGAATTACCGGCAAAAGCCGACGCTAAAAAGAGGCTGCTCCAACAAATATTCTGGAACAACCTCCTATTTTTATGCTTCTATACTCGTTTTTCTCTCTATCTTTTCTACAATATGCCCTTCCTCATTCCACTTTACTGCACGGTAATATGCGTCATGGTAAAACGTAAACCATGCATCTTTTTCAGCGCCGTACTTCATCCACTTTTGCTTATTCTCAATCGATGTCATCGGATAATCATCATAAGCCATTACCCATAATACATTTTGATGTGCGTGCGTCGGCAATAGGTCTGCTAAATGCAGCATCGTTTCCCCTTTACTTTCTAAAGCAATAACTGCATGTCCATCACTATGACCACCTGTATGCGCCATTTTTATTTCATTCGTAATTTTTATTTCTTGCTGAAACGTAACAACTTGATCTACAATTGGCTCCCAATTTTCCTTCCAATACGTATTACGGGATCTAATATTTGGGTTCCTCATTTCATTCCACTCTGTTTCACTTACATAAACTTTCGCATTCGGAAACGTTGGTACAAGTTGATCACCTTCCCATTTCGTTAAACCAGATGCATGATCAAAATGAAGATGCGTCATTAAAACGTAGCGAATATCTTTAGGCTTTAATCCTAGTTTTTCTAATGATTCATAAACCGTTGATTCTTCCGTTACACCTTGATTTCGCTTCATCTTCTCATTCAATTTACCGTTTCCTATTCCAGAATCAATGAGCATATTACCGTCTTTCGTTTGCAAAAGTAACGGATCTGTTCGTAAATAAATATGATTTGTATCATTATGTTTATATTTACGTGACCAAAGTACTTTCGGTACAACGCCAAACATTGCTCCTCCATCTAAATGTGTGTTCCCGCCCTTTAGCCACGTCACTTTTATATCTCCAATTTGTAACTGTTCCATTTTTCATCCCCCTTTTCTTTCAATACTAACATAAAATTCTGATTATTTTAGATACAAAAAAACCTACGCATTACTGCATAGGCTCTGTGCGATATTTTGCTTCTACTCGGTAAATACGATGACCTTTACTAGAGAATTTCTCTTCGTATTCAGTCATGATGTTACCTTCAAAGTCGCTGTTATGAAGATCTAAGCTTAAGTAAGTTAGTAACATACCGTACTCAGCCATACTCATAATAGAATATTCAAATAAACCTTGGTTATCTGTTTTGAAATGAATTTCTCCGCCTTCTACTAACACTTCTTCATAATTGCGTAAAAACGTTTTATACGTTAAACGACGCTTCGTATGACGTTTCTTTGGCCATGGATCTGAGAAGTTTAAATAAACGCGATCAATCTCACCTTTTGCAAAGAAAACTGTTAAATCTTCAGCATCTTTATTAATTAACTTTAAGTTCGGTACTTCTTCTTCAATTAATTTATCAAGTGCATCTACAACAACACTTGTGAATTTTTCAATTCCAATATAATTAATATGTGGATTCGCTTTTGCCATATCATACATAAAGCGGCCACGACCTGTACCTACTTCAATATGAATTGGTTGTTCATTTCCAAATACTTCTTTCCAGTTACCAGCGCGCTCCTCTGGGTTTCCAATTACGATGTGAGAATACTCATTAATTCGATCCATTGCATACGGTTTATGTCTTAAACGCATAGATGTCTCCCTCTCTTTACAAAACTATTTTAAAGGAATAATTCCTTCTTTCTGTTTTAATCAATCTATCAAACAAAAAACCAAGTACGTACGAGCACTCGGTCCGTTTCTTTCAAGTATAAGATGTACCATTTTGATAAAAACTACATACAGCATTAAACATTCCATGACGAAGCAGCTTTTTCTCTTACATTCCGAGAAGAGAAAAACAATCGAAAGGATGATCCGTTCATGCCAATTAATCAACAACATCAATTAGAAGTGCTGAAAGATATTTTAGTCAATCACCAAAGTGATTGTTGCGGGACAGTTTCTGAATGCGAGCAATTAGAGCGTCTCATTCAATCGTTACTCGCAAACGATAATATAAGTAGTGACGCTAAAACAATGCTAAACGATGTATATTCTTATAGTCAATCGGGTAAATCTTCCTCTAATTTGGACAACCACATTTCCAATAATCAAGAACAACTTACTCAGTGGATTGCTGGAATGGACAATTTTTCTTAAGTATTACTCTGAAGCAAGTAGTTGCTGTAAATATTGATGCCAATATTCAGCTTCTGCTTGCTGCTTTTTTGTTGTATGCCATTGAATCGACAAAATCGTTTGTGCTATCACATACCATCTCATACGCCTAAACAGCGATTCATCCATTTCAATATCATAATAACCGAGCCACTCACTCCATTCATGGCGCGGAATGTACCAATATAATAACATACCAAGGTCTAAAGCTGGGTCAGCAATTACAGCTCCATCCCAATCAATTAAAAACAACTCATCTTCATTCGACAATAGCCAGTTGTTATGGTTTACATCACAATGGCATACAACGAATTCATTGTATTCAATATCTTTTAATGAATCCATTAAATATTGAAGCCCTTGCTGAATTGTTTCATCATCCCTTATATCTCCTCTTAAAACGAGTTGCAGTTGTTGTAATAACTCTTGTGCGTGAAGCGGCTGCTTCCCAAGTCTTTGAATCATCTGTACAAGTGCTTTAGAGGAGTGTATTTTCTTCAAAAGTTTTGCAACACGTTCTAGTTTCATATCCTCTGGCTCTAGCTTCTGTCCCGGAAGCCATTTTTGAGCAGAAATTACATCACCGTTTGTTACCCTTCTTGTCCAAAGTAATTTTGGAACAATTCCTTCTGCTGACAATACCGCTAAAAAGGGCGATGTATTCCGCTTTAAAAATAACTTCTGTTGTCCGTTTTGCGCAATATATGCATCGCCCGTTACTCCACCAGCCGGTACAAGACTCCACTCTTTTCCTAATAATTGTTCCAACCATTCCATATTCATTACCCGTTAACAAATCCTTATCTTTTATAGTTATGAAAAGAAAAACCGCAACATTTCTACACATGTTGTGGATTCATATATATTTTACTGTAAATGAAAAGAAAATTTGGCATAAGCCAAAAACTCTCTATTATTTTACAAAACCAGTCCTAGAATGACAACTTATCAAAATCGTCACCTTTGTCAATTCTACATTTATTACATTCTCATCGTCAAGTAGCGATTTGTCACATTATCGTCAATATATACGTGCTAATTGGAGCCAGCCTAAGTTCCTTTCCTCTAAATGAAGAAATTGGCTCTATTTTCGCTTGCTTTTCGTTTACTAACACATGCCATGTTTCTTCTTTCGGAAGTTGCACCGTTTTAGCTTCTAAACCGCTATTAAATAAAACTACAATCTCTTTCCACGGTCCAAACGTTTCTGCATGCTCTAGATGGTATGCCAGTACTTCTGGAGATGTTTGCAAAAAAGTCATGTACTTTTTTATAAGGTCTGCGTTTTGTAATCGGAATGCTCCATGCTCTTTACGAATCGCAATTAAACCTTTTATATAGTTAACGGTCTCTTTCTCTTTCTCTTTTCGATCCCAATCTAATTGATTAATTTCATCATTTGCATTATAACTATTTTCATTTCCTTGCTTCGTACGATAAAACTCTTGCCCAGCATGTAAGAAAGGGATACCTTGCGACAGAATCACCATTGCAGTTGCTAGCAGGTGACGTTTTTTCAAAATCTCTTCTGACTCTTCATTACTGCGCATTAATTTATCCCACATCGTCATATTGTCATGACATTCTACATAGTTAATGCTTTGCACAGGCTCTAGAAACAAACCTGTTTCTTTCATACTCAAAAGGCTTCCTGATGCTATATACTGCAAATGATTACAGTCTACATGCCCACCAAATGCAAAACCACGTTTATTTATATGAAAGGTACTCCCTTTTATCCCATCACGAAATTGATCATTAAATTGCGCAATATACGGCATTTTCTTTGCATTATTTAACGTTGCTTTTTCTTCGCCAGGAAGTGGTGTTTGTAAATCCCACCCTTCTCCTAATAACAATGCATCTTTCTTTATGTTTCGCACTTCTTTTTCTATTATATTTATTGTATCAACATCTAAAATACCCATTAAATCGAACCGGAATCCATCAACATTGTATTCCGTAAGCCAATATAAAATAGACTCTACAATGAATTTCCTCATCATTTTCCGTTCAGATGCTACATCATTTCCGACTCCCGTCCCATTAGAAGGCATACCATTTTCACCATGACGAAAATAATATCCTGGGACAAGCTTTTCAAATGATGATAACTCTCTTTCATACACATGATTATATACAACATCTATAATCACCCTAATGCCGTGCTCATGAAATGTTTCAATCAACTGTTTACACTCTATGATCCTGTGATACGGTTCGGAAGGGTTTGTAGCATAAAATCCCGTAGGCGCATTGTAATATAATGGATTGTAACCCCAATTATATGCAGAGGAAGGATTCGCCTCATCTACACCACCGAAACAAAATAAAGGCAATAGTTCAACATGTGTAACACCCAAATCTTTTATATGAGACAAACCTGTTAACGTCCCATTTCGCCCTGTTGTTCCTTCTTCCATTAGCCCTTTATATGTTCCTTTTTTACTCACTCCACTGCCCTGATGAATAGTAGCATCACGAATATGCAGTTCATACAATATGACATCTGTCATTGCTTGTAATGGTGGTAATTGCTCTCTTTTTGTTACATTTGTCTTTTCCAAATCGATAACAACGCCGTACTTCCCATTTACAGTCACTGATTTTGTGTAAGGGTCCACTGCTTCATTCCATATTAAATTAATACAAACAAGAAATGTATACTTTGCTCCGGCTAAATCGCCTTGTAACGTATGAGCCCATACCCCATTTTCCTCTCTGTACATTTCATAATCGTTATATTCTTTATCACTTTTATAAATCCTTACTTTCGCAAGCCTCGCAGTTGGAGCCCATACTTTAAATGTAGTTGCTTCTTTTTGATACACGGCCCCTAAATCTGTACCTTCGTAATAATACTTTTCATCAAAAATCGCTGTTCTTATGACAGCACCTATTTGTAAATCTGTCTCTTCATTCCGTTCATCTCGTACTGTATAATACTTCCCCACATCTAGCGGCTCTTCTATAAAGCACTCATACTTCGTTGCATCCGGAAGCGCAATCGTATGAGCAATCGGTAAATCTTTCACGTTACTTCCTTCTTGTAAACGAAATGTCCGACTTGTTCCATACGCATGTGGGAGCAAAATTGTAATTTTATTCATTTCATCTAAATAGGCCTCAAATGGACGTTTTACTTTCAACATAAAAAAATCACCATCATTCTTAAAGTTAAAATGAAACGAGCTGCAAATGATAAGGCTTTTCTTACCAGCGAAGCCCTATACAGTAACACATTATTCTCTATAGTATATTCACCTGTATAAAAAACGTTTTCATACATTCTATTTTTGTAATTTTATTTCAGCAATCGCTTTATACTTCGGTGTCTCCTTCACGTGAGATTCGTATAAAGTAATCGTATCCGCTTGAAATGATATTTCAGGCATTTCCTTTATATGTTCTAAATCATACTTTTCTTCTCCTACCCATTTACGAGCAACAGTAATATGTGGATGATACGGGCGCGTTTCTAAAGAAAATCCATTTCCTTCACAAATAGCGTGCACTTGCTTTTGTAATAGAAACAAATTTTGATTCTCGCTTACCTTTGCCCAAAAAATACGCGGCCTATCTTCCATACCGAACGTTGAAAATCCTTGTAACTTGAACGATAGTTCCTCTGTTTCTGCAAGTGTTTGTAATCCATTCTTTATTCCTTCTAATTGTTCCTCTGTCGCACTACCTAAAAATGAAAGGGTAATATGATAGTCTTCTTTATGTACCCACGAACGAAATGGTAATTCCTCCTGCATTTCCTCTCTATAGTTAGACAGCACTTCTTTTATATGATTTGGTAACGTAATCGCGACAAAATAATGTGGCTCCATGTACATCTTCTCCTTCTTTCTATTGTTGCTTTTCTTTCTTATCTCATTCAGGTAAAAAGAAGCCGCCCTCCAAAATAGAGAGCGGTCATTATTTATATATCCATTATTTCGCTAATCCATGAATTGCTTGCGCGTAAATTGCTGTTGCTTTTAATAAGTCTTCAATTTCAATATACTCATCTTTTTGGTGAGCAAGTTCTTCTTTTCCAGGGAATAGCGGGCCAAATGCAACACCAGCTTTTAATGAACGAGCGTAAGTACCACCGCCGATTGCTAATAGTTCCGCTTTCTCGCCTGTTTGTTCTTCGTATACACATTGCAGCGTACGAATTAACACGTGATCTTTATCGACGTGATGCGGGCGAGAGTTTGAATAATCCGCCACTTCAAATCCATGAGTACCAACATATTCTTTTAAATTCGTAATCATTTCTTCAAAGTTAGTTGTAACCGGGTAACGTACATTTAATCCTAAATTACCACCGTTCTCTTTCGTATAAGAAAGGCGACCGACATTCACTGTTAACGGACCGCTAATATCATCTTTATAAGAAATACCAGCTTTCTCTCCTAAAATATCTCCTGTAAATGTTTCTGTTACAAACGATGCAAACGAAGCACCTTTTCCATCAAGAGCAACTTTCGTTAAGAAGTTTGCCAGTAATAAACCTGCATTCTCACCCTTCTCCGGAGTAGATCCGTGAGCAGAAATCCCTTTAATTTGCAATGTTACTGTATTACCTTCTACAATTGCTTCACCTATTTTTTTAGCAGTTTGCAAATACTCTTCATATGCTACTGTAAGTGCATTTACATCTTCTCCTGTAATAATCGCTTCTGCAAAATCAGGAACCATATTTAAACGGCGACCTGATTCAAATGAAACAAGTTCATATGTACCTTTCTTCTCTTCACTATCATTTTGCACAACTTGTATATCAGAAATTCCTTTTTCTGCATTAATAATTGGAAAGTCCGCGTCTGGCGCAAAACCGATTGTTGGCATTTCTTCGTTTTTAAAGTAATGATCTACACATTTCCAATTGCTTTCCTCATCTGTTCCTAAAATCATACGAACACGTTTCGAAAGAGGTAAGCCTAATTCTTTCACAATTTTCATCGCATAATAGGCTGCCATTGTTGGGCCTTTATCGTCAATTGCACCACGTGCAAAAATCTTTCCGTCGCGAATATCTGCACTATATGCAGGAGTTGTCCAGCCATCTCCTTCTGGTACAACGTCAACGTGACAAAGAATACCTACTAACTCTTCTCCTTGTCCCATTTCAAGATGACCTGCATACCCTTCTAAATTTTTAGAAGCAAAACCTTCAGCTTCTCCTTTATGTAACATGAAAGATAACGCTTTTTCTACACCTTCACCGAATGGTGCGCCCTCTTTCGCCGATTCTTCTTCCCATACACTTTTAATTTGTAAAAATTGTTGTGTATCACGAATTAAATCATCTTTTCGTTTTGCAACTTCTTCTGTCCAATTAATTGCTGACATCACGCATCCATCCTTCACTATATCGTTTCTTTCATCATAACAAACCGAAATCTCTTATGCCATACACGAAAATCAAATACCGAACAATTGTAATATTTCAGATATTTCCCATTAGTTTTTCTTTTATTTTTCCAAAAAAATTTGCAGGAATTTGGCGTTTTGCGTAGAATTTTATGTGTTAGTTGACTGACCATATATACAATGTCAACTACCAATATTTTTCTATATGAATATTTGTTAAACTTTTGTAAAATTTAAGTAGATTAAAGCATGAATTTTATCATGTAGAGTACAATGGTAGTAACGACCTTCTTTCCTGAATGGGGTCAAAAAAACTAGTAGAGGAGTGGTTTTCTCTTGAAACCTACAACTACTCGTATGCTAACACGCATTAAATCAATTTATATGTACATCAATGAAAACGGAACGGTAACGACGAAAGACCTTGTAGATGAGTTCGGGATCACACCGCGAACGATACAACGTGATCTAAATGTGTTGCAGTTTAATGAACTCGTGTATAGCCCTTGCCGCGGTAAGTGGACAACAACAGGAAAGAAAGTGAGAATGACCTCATAACGAAAAATAATTGTATGTAAATAAATACATACCCCTTTCTAACTCATTAGAAAGGGGTCTTTTCTGCGCCTAAAAACAGCACTATTTCTCAGTATCTACTTGATATGTTTTTAACATCTCTACTTCTTCATCTGATAGCTCTCGATATTCTCCAAGTTCTAGCTCTTCATCTAACACTAACGGTCCCATCTCTGTTCTCTTTAGATAGACTACTTTTTTCCCTACAGCTTCAAACATACGCTTCACTTGATGGAACTTTCCTTCTGTAATAACAAGCTCGATTTCAGAAACATCATCGCTTTTTAATATAGTAAGTGCACCGGGCTTTGTTTCATAACCATCATCTAAAATAACACCTTTAGCAAACTCTTTTACATCCTCTTCTGTTACTACTCCTGCAACGTGTGCATAATATTTTTTCGGCACATGCTTTTTCGGAGATAACAATTGATGCGATAACTTCCCGTCATTTGTTATCAATAAGAAACCTTCCGTATCAATATCAAGTCGTCCAACTGGGAACGGATCAAAGATTGCATCTTCTAACTCTAATAAATCTATTACCGTTTCATGATTATCATCTTCTGTCGCTGAAATAACGCCCTGTGGTTTATGCATCATTAAGTAAACAAACTCTTTATATTCCACAACTTCACCGTGAATCATAACCTCTTGTTCTTCTACATTTACATGAACCTTTGCATCTTTCACTGGCGTTCCATCAATTTTCACAACGCCGTCTTTCAATAATTTCTTTACTTCTTTTCTACTTCCATATCCCATATTCGCTAATAATTTATCTAATCTCACGTTTTTCACCTTCTTTATTTATCATAGAAAAGGGGACGTAATTACGCCCCTTTTGATTTCAACTTTATTTTGAATCTATTGCCAAGTTTACGTTGAATTTTTTCTAACGCTTCTCCGCCAAATACTCTTTCAAGTACTCCTGTGCGAATTGCTAACACTCCGTAAACAAGACCACCAATACCGGCACAAATCGCAACTGTTATAAGAGCACCCATACGGCCATCAGGCGAAATCATGAAGGATAGAATCCATTGTGATAGTTTTACCGCCACGACCATTACAAGTGTTAATATTGCAATTTGGAATGTTCTTTTATATACAACACCGAATGAATAGTGTGCATGTTTTTTAATTTGTCGATTTGTGTACCAAACAGAAGCTAAGAAACCAACTGCGGTCGCTAAAATCGCTCCTACTGTACCGAAATAACGAATAAAGATTACGTTACATACAAATTTCAAAATAACACCCATAACAAGCGCGACAATCGCATGTTTTTGCTGATTAATCCCTTGTAGAATTGCCGCTGTTACTGTAAATAAAGCGAATAACAACGCAACCGGTGCATACCACATTAATACTTGTCCACCTAATGGATCTGAGTCGTAAAACGCAGTATAAATCGGATATGCAAGTGTTGAAATACCGACAACTGCTGGCAATGTTAAGAACATATTTGCCTGGAATGTTTGTGTAATTTGTAACTTTAAATAACGATATTGTTTTTCAGTAAATGATTTTGTAATTGCTGGTACAAGCGTTAAACTAAACGCAGTCGCAAGTGATACAGGAATCATAATTAATTTATGCGTCCACATTGTGAAAATACCAAGTGCTCGCTCTGCGATATCACCTTGACCAATCGCTTGCATAATTGAGTTAAATGTCAATGTATCAATTTGTTGATATAAAGGAATTGTTAACCCAATTACAACGTAAGGAATCGCATATGCAAATAATTCTTTAAACAATTGAACGGTACTCACTGTCGACTCTGGTACAGTTTGTTCAATTAAATATTGATCCAAATGTTTTTTACGTTTTAACCAGTACCAAATTAATACGCCGAGTGCTCCAACCGCTGAAACGAACGCAGCAAATGTCGCTACTCCAACTGCTGTTGCAACTGTACCGCCAAGTACTTTAATAACGATAAAACTACCGGCTAATAAAAAGACGATACGAATAATTTGTTCAATAATTTGCGAAACAGTAGTCGGTCCCATCGATTGATGACCTTGGAAATAACCACGAATTAAACTCGCTGCCGGTACAACAATAAGCGCAAAACTTACAAGGCGAATAATCGTCGTAACTTCTCCTATATTACTGTGTACACTTTGTTTACCAAGCATTGCTTCTGCAAACAACGGCGCCGTCATATACAGTACTAGGAATGAAAGAACTCCTGTTACTATCATCATAACCATTCCCGAGCGGAACATTCTCCGGCTCGTTTTATAATCGCCAAGCGCATTATATTTGGAAACGAATTTTGAAACAGCAAGCGGCACCCCTGCCGTTGCAATACTTAAAAAGATCGTATATGGAATGTATCCATATGTATAGAGCGTTCCGCCTTCTGTCCCTACTAATGCATGAAACGGAAAGACGTAAATCATGCCTAAGAACTTCACTAAAAATGTCCCTAGCGTAACGATGAGCGTTCCGCGCAGAAATTTCGAATCGGACATACAAAAATCCTCCTACATCTACATAAAGTGAAACTATAATTAATTGAACTATTCGAGCATTCGAGAACTATTAGACTTCCCCTAACTCTTAAGGTTTTAGTCTTACAGCCCACAAATCGCAGGATAGTGCTGAACTCTAACTTTTGTATTGTACCACAATTCTCTCCTTAAACAGTACTTCACTCTATTTTTCTTTTAAGGGAAAACATGCTATTCTTTTAGGCAGGAAATGTAGAAAATGAGGTCGATATATTATGCATTATGATGTTATTGTCATCGGCGGCGGGCCTTCTGGGCTAATGGCTGCAATCGGTGCTGCAGAAGAAGGCGCAAGCGTCTTACTTCTTGATAAAGGAAATAAACTAGGGCGTAAACTTGCGATTTCTGGTGGTGGCCGTTGTAACGTAACGAACCGTCTACCACTTGATGAGATTGTTAAACATATACCAGGAAACGGTCGCTTCTTATACAGCGCTTTTTCTATTTTTAATAATGAAGATATTATTACATTCTTCGAAAAGCTCGGTGTAAAACTGAAAGAAGAGGATCATGGCCGCATGTTCCCTGTTTCAAATAAAGCGCAATCGGTAGTAGACGCACTTTTAACACGATTAAAAGACTTAGGTGTAAAAATCCGTACGAATACACCTGTTGAAACAATTGAATATGAGAACGGTCAAACGAAAGCAGTTTTACTAAAGACTGGCGAAGTGTTAGAAACAAATCACGTCGTTATCGCTGTTGGCGGAAAATCAGTTCCTCAAACTGGTTCTACTGGAGACGGATATGCTTGGGCTGAAAAAGGTGGTCATACGATTACAGAATTATTCCCAACAGAAGTACCAATCCTTTCAAACGAACCATTTATTCGAGACCGTTCATTGCAAGGACTCGCTTTACGAGACGTAAACTTAAGTGTATTAAACCCGAAAGGAAAAGCTATCATTTCTCACAAAATGGACATGCTCTTCACTCATTTCGGCTTATCTGGTCCTGCTGCCCTTCGCTGTAGTCAATTCGTTGTGAAAGCACTGAAAAAGTTCAAAACGAATACAGTGCAAATGAGCATTGATGCATTGCCAGAAGAAAATAGCGAACAACTATTCCAGCGCATGCTGAAACAAATGAAGGAAGATCCGAAAAAGGGAATTAAAAACGTGTTAAAAGGTTATGTTCCTGAGCGTTACTTCCTATTCTTATTAGAAAAAAATGAAATTGACGGTAGCGAACAAGCTGGACAAGTTTCCCACGAAAAGATTCGTGCACTTGTGAAAGACTTTAAAGAATTTACTGTGAATGTAAATGGTACGCAGTCAATTGAAAAAGCATTCGTTACTGGCGGTGGTGTGTCCGTTAAAGAAATTAACCCGAAAGAAATGTCTTCTAAATTTACGAATGGCCTATACTTCTGCGGGGAAGTTCTTGATATTCACGGTTATACTGGTGGCTATAATATTACATCTGCTCTCGTTACTGGTAGAATTGCCGGAACAACAGCTGGAGAAAACGCGAAAATGCAGTATTAAAAAAAGAAACAGGGATTCCTGTTTCTTTTTTTTATAGGTATATCAGCGATTCCACAACAACATATATCGACTTACCGACAAATGCTCATTCCCCTTAAATTCCTAGTGCTTTTTTATTGCTTTATATACCTTAGTACCTTTATATTTTATATTGTTGAATATTTGAAAAAGGGTAAGGGGAAAACATATGAGAAAAAAAGTCATGATGTCTTTAATGCTAATGACGTTTCTTTCTGCGGTAGAAGGAACGATTGTTAGTACAGCAATCCCTCGTATAACGAGTGATTTGTCAGGCGTCGAACTTGTTAGTTGGGTATATGCAATTTATATGCTTGCAACAGCTGTTTCGACTCCAATATACGGAAAGCTCGCTGATTTATTCGGTCGTAAAAAAGTTTTACTAATCGGGGCTACAATCTTTTTAGTCGGTTCTGCACTTTGCGGAGTCGTTACATCGATGGAACAATTAATTTTCTTCCGCGCTCTTCAAGGTATAGGTGCTGGTGCTGTTATGCCGATCACAATGACAATCATTGGAGACTTATATAGCGAAGCGAAAGACCGCGCGAAAGCACAAGGCTGGATGAGTGCCGTTTGGGGTGTATCTGGTGTTATCGGACCGTTAGTAGGCGGATTTTTAGTGGATTCTCTTTCTTGGCGTTATATTTTCTTCTTAAACGTTCCATTCGGAATTATCGCTTGCTTAATGATTGCCATTTACTACAAAGAATCTATTAAGCCCGCTAAACACCATATCGATTATCTTGGTGCAACAGTCTTCTCACTGAGTACAATCGCTCTACTATATGCATTATTAACAGGTAGCAGCAAGCAAAACTGGGGAGACATAACAATTATCGGCCTATTAATCTTTGCCGTCGTTTCATTCATTATTTTCTTATTCATCGAGAAAAAATCTCCGGAACCATTAATTCCGTTATCACTTTTCTCTAACCGTACATTATCTACGATAAACATATTAACGCTTATTGCTGGTGCAATGATTATTAGTATTACAATGTACCTTCCAATTTGGAGCCAAGGTGTATTAGGAAAAAATGCGACAGAAGCCGGACTTATTTTAATGCCAATCCCGGTTATGTGGACATTTGGCGCTATTTTCTCTGGTAACTTAGTAGGCAAATTAAAAACGAAACAAATTATTTTACTTGGAGCTAGCATTTTATCAGTCGCTACGTTCTTATTATTTACACTATCAACAAATTCACCATCGTTCCTTATTTATGTAGCAGTCGGATTATTCGGATTAGGAATGGGGCTTGTGACACCGATTTACATGGTAACAATTCAAGCAGCCGTACCAGCTCATACACGCGGAACAGCCGTTGGTTTAAACACATTTATTAATACATTTAGTCAAACGTTAGGTGCTGCAATATTCGGTACAATTTTCAATACGATGATTCATGCACGTGGTATTAAAAATCTTGATCTTGTATCTGGCGGACACGGCGGAACTACGGCAAACGTAGTAACCGAATCGCAATCCGCATTAGCATCAAGTGTACACGTCATTTATATGAGCACTTTCGTATTAGCAGTATTTACATTAATTATCGCTTGGCTTTTATTAAAGCCAGCTACAAAAACAAGTGAGCAATAATAAAGAGGATGACCATTTTGGTCATCCTCTTTTATTCTTCATTCTCCACAATATGTTTCAGCATAGACAATTTATTATCCCAAAAACGTTCATAATATGAGAGCCACTGTTGTAATTCCTCTAATGGTTCTGGATGCAAACGATATATCTTCTCTCTTCCGCTTTTTCTTCCGCTTACTAAATTCGCTTCTGAAAGAATATGAAGGTGCTTTACAACTGCAGTACGACTCATCGGAAAATGATCCGTTATTTTGGAAATCGGTAACTCTTTGTCACTTAATAACCGTATTACTTCTCGGCGGGTTGGATCAGCAATCGCTTGAAATACATCATATTTCGCTGCTGATGATGACATTTAGCCTTCGACAACCTTTTTCAGTTTTTCATTTACAATCGCTACCCAGCCGCCGCTCATTCTATCGCGAATAATAGAGCTCTTCGCATTCGCTTTCGGAAGAATTTCATCAGGATGTTTCCAGCCGCCGTGAATTAACGTAAATTCTGTTTTGTTATCTCCTAAGTCTTTCAGATTAAATGAAACGACCCAGCCATCTGTATCCCATGAGAAAGATAGGTGGTTTGGCTCATCAATTTCTAACACTTTACATGGTGATGGTCCGAACGGTGATTGCACATGAAATTCATGTCCTACCTCTAATTTAAAATCATTTGGCATAAACCATGATGAAATCCCTTCTGCAGTTGATACTACATTCCATACTTTTTGAATAGACGCGTTAAAAACGATCGTTTGTTTAATATCATTTAATGTATGTTGTTGTTCCATTTTCATTCTCCTTTATTCGGCACTCAAATATAACACCTTTTGGTTGTATTTAGATGATATAACACCTTTTGGTTTCATGTCAATGCTGATTCTTTTTTACTGTTGAGAAATTCTCAACATTTTTTCAACAGGACAAACACCCTCTGAGCATTTCTTCATAATATACTCACAAAGGCAACAAAAAATAAAAAATTCTCTCAACATGAAACTCCATCATTCATCTTGAAAGAAGTGCCTTACGTATATCATGCGTATTTCGTCTCTCCTCCTTCCCTCAGGGACAATACGCGAGATATGAAAAATCAGAAGGAATATGCCCACCGTTTGAGTAGGTAGTTATTTCTCTTCTCCTCAACATTTCCTTAGGAGCGAAATGACTACCGACTCACTTTTTTCAAACAAAAATAAAAAGGGGATGAAAGCTATGTTCTATTGCATTAACTGCTCTGACATTCACCATGAAAAACATCCGAATGATAAAGTATTCAAAAATGGTTTTTATATTGATCCATTTTTAGGTGATCGTTATCACCTTGGTATGTGTAAAGATGCCCAAAATCATGAAACAGGGGAGCCGCTTTTAACGACAAAGAAATTAGGCACAACCCAATCTATTATGAGCGTATTACCGACACATGTTGTCCCAACATAAAACATAAAAAAGAGCTGGCTCACCCAGCTCTTTTTTATGCTTTATAAACGATCATTGCTGAAAAACAATAAATTTGATTTTCGTCATCGTTAATGGAAACACCGACTTGGTACTTAATATCTACAAAGTTACTATCATCAATCTTTTTCAAAAAAACATTTACAGCGTCTTCTAAGTCTTTTTCGTGACTTTCATCAAACACTTTTACACGAATCATGTTAACACCATCCTAGATCGCAGCCCTCCGCCGCTTGATTATTGCCACGGTGCGTATCTATGATGCGATAAAATTTTCCGTTTTCATATATATATCCGTCTTCTAACACATATTGTTTACCTTCAGTATAGACATAAAACTTACCTATCATAAATTTACTCGTATATAATTCCAAATAATCTGATCTAAATTTAGCTACCACTTTATTTGTAATATCAATTTTTATTGTGCGCCCCACCTTCTCTCCCTCCTTTGCAAAGAACGGATTTAGGTATATTGTATTAGCGATTTTACATTTTATGCTTAAAAATAAGTGGATATGCCTTCTTTCTTCACCTGCACTATTTTTCTAAAAAATCATCAATAAGTCAGGACAAAAAATATAAATAAAAAAGACCTTTTACTTATTGACTATAACATTAACATTATGGTATTATATAAAATTTGACATTTTTATTCACTTGTGCTATCATTAAAGATGGTTACCACATATGGAGGTGGATGATTTGTTTCAAATTGGTGATAAAATCGTTTATCCAATGAACGGCGCAGGAGTCATCGAAGCCATTGAAGAGAAAGAAATATTAGGGACTACCCGTCAATATTGTGTGATACGTATCATTAGTAAAGATATGCAAGTAATGCTTCCTATGGATCAATTACAAAAATCAGGTATTCGTTTTATCGTAGATAAATGTACGTTAGATGATATACTTCTTGAATTTCAAAACGGGGAGTCAGATACATCACTTTCCTGGAAACAAAGATATACAATGAATATGGAAAAAATGAAAAACGGCAATCTGCAAGATAGTGCAGAAGTTGTTCGAGACTTACTTCGCCGTAATAAAGAAAGAGCTTTAAATGCGAGCGAAAAACAAATGCTAGATAATGCACGTAAAATGATGATTAGCGAAGTTGCGCTCGTACAAAACGTTTCTGAACATCAAGCGACAGAATTTCTTCAAGAAACAATTAATCATTAAATTTAAAATAGCTAATCGCTATTTTTTTTTGCAAAAAAAAGGACAAAGAGATCAAACTCTCTGTCCTTTTCATATTATCCACGCCCAGCTTGGAACGATGGGTATAAAGTCATTCCACCATCTGCAAATAACGTAATTCCAGTCACGTAACTCGCCTCTGATGAAGCGAGCCAAGTTGCTACTGCTGCAATTTCTTCTGGTTTTCCAATGTAACCCATTGGTATCATACTTTCTACGTCAGCACGCTTTTTAGGATCAGCAAACTTTTCGGCATTAATTGGTGTATTTATTGCACCTGGACCAATATTATTTACTCGAATACCTTTCGGTGCATATTCTAACGCTAACGTTTCTGTCATCAGTTTAATACCGCCCTTACTCGCTGCATAGTGCACAAATAATGGCCATGGAATTTTCTCATGAACACTAGACATATTAATGACAGATCCTTTAATATCGTGTTCCACAAAATATTTAATCGCTTCACGACTTCCTAAAAAAGCTCCTGTTAAATTCGTATTGATTACTTTATTCCAATCTTCAAGCGGCATTTCATGCGATGGTACCGCGTTTTCTATCCCTGCATTATTAATCATAACGTCGAGCGTACCAAACTCTTTTACAGCAGATTGAATGAGATTCGCAACATCCGATTCACTCATGACATCACCTTTTACAGCAATCGCTTCTCCGCCTACTTTTTTAATTTCTTCTAGTACATCATGCGCTTCTGACTCTCGTGAGCGATAGTTAATCACTACTTTCGCCTTCTCCTCAGCAAACCTTACTCCCATCGCTCTCCCAAGACCAGTTGCTGATCCTGTAATAACGACAACCTTCCCTGCTAAATCACTATACATTCCAATACCTCCTTTAACTTTTTGCAATACCTAACATAATTCCGGCTGCAATAATAAAAACGATACCGACAACAATCCCCGTTAATTGACGTTTCGTTTTTCTTTCACCTAATATAAGAATCCCACCAAGCGTTGAAATAATAATTCCCATTTGTGATAGAGAAAAACTTGTTGCCACTCCGACACGCGGCTGAGAAATGAATAAAAACATATTTCCAGCTGCCCAAATTAATCCCGGAATAATATTTCGTAGCGCATATTTATTAAATGGATGATGTTTAAAAGTAAGCAAAATCCCTCCTAACACCATACCAACTGCTTGTGGCAATAAAGCTGACCAACCATCTACATGAAATAGTCTAATCACTACTACATAAACTAAGTAACCAACTGTTGAAATCAATAAAATGATAATGCCCTTTTTAAAATTCCCCGCTTGCTCTGCGCTCTTTTCTTCTTCACTTTGAAGTGATGTTAAAATAACACCGATAATAATACAAACGAGAGCCAAAACACCAAGGACAACTGATATTGTCGTAGACCACTCATGAAATACGATAACTCCAAATAAAGTCGTCGCAACTAACTGAAGTCCTGTTGAAATAGGCATGGTCCTCGAAACGCCCATTAAATCAATACTTTTTAATTGATTCGCCTGACCAAGTGCCCAAAATAAACCTGACACAATCCCAACTCCAATAACAGTAGGAGTTAATACTGGCTTCATAAAAATATAAACAACAATCGAGAAAATAAGTGCGCCAAGTGTTGTACCAAGCGTTTGACTATACGGTCCCCCGCCCAGTTTCACGTTAAATAGCACAATACTTCCCCAAAATATAGCTGGTAAAATCGCTAAAAGTATGTCCATCGCTCATTACCTTTCTTTACAAAATGTCTTCAGTTACCGTTCTACACCATTAGAATGTGCTTTCATTTTTGCCTTCGCCCGTGCACAAACCTTTTCTGCGATCGCACTAGACACATTTTTTTGTCGCTCAACTTTCTTTATCTTTATGTGATCTAAATTGTCTTCCAAGGTAAGTGTAACTTTGTCATTAGGCGGGTTATGTGCACCTTGAAATGTGAGAAATTGTAAGGTCACTTCAAATCTAGGAACGAACTCATCTTTCTTACCGAGACGCTTTATATTTATAACGGAATCACATTCATATTGATCTTCTGTCGCTTGCCTTATCACAGAGTAATATCTATTTAATAGCGCACTTTCTAAAAGTTGTTCATCCGATTCTTTTGCCAAAGAATAGCTTGGCAAAAAGGAAAAGATAGAACATATCATTGTTAGCATTACACATAGTTTTTTCATAACGCCCTCCTTGTTCTATACATTAGTGTTCTCAAAACTGCCATAAAAAAACGACTTTCCCCATTCAGGAAAGTCGTTTTAATGAATCCAATATTAACCACCGCTCACTGGTGGGATTAGTGCAACAACATCACCAGATTGGATCTTATCATCTTCATTTGCATATTCTTCATTAATCGCAACCATAATTGGCGCTGTTACTGGTACATTATATTCTTTCGCAACAATATCTTTTAACTCTGCAACCGTAATATTTTCTTTCTCTATTTGTAATTCACTTCTTCCTGCTTCCTCTTGCAAGTTCGCAAATAACAATACTCGAATCATACTTATAGCTCCTTCCCAGGCTCTCCCGCCGGATATGGCGTTTTTTCTAATTGATCACCAATCCAAGAGTCACCATCTTCCCAAAATTCCTTTTTCCAAATTGGAACAATTTGTTTTATACGTTCCATAATATATTCATTCGCTTCATAGGCCGCTTTACGATGCGGTGTTGAAACAACAACAACAACCGCGATATCAGAAATTTGCAGTGTACCGATGCGATGTGTAATTGCAACGTATGTACCCGGCCATTTTTCTTTCACTTCTGAGCCAATTTTCTCTAGCATCTTTTCTGCCATCGTTTTATAAGCGACATATTCTAAGTATAATGTACGACGCCCTTTCGTAAACTCTCTAACCGTTCCAATAAATGTTGTAACAGCACCACATTCGCGGCGAATAACCTTATTCGCTACCTCTTCAATTGAAATTTCTGTATCAATTACTTCATAATACGTATGTGTCATTTCGAACTCCTTACCGTTTGTAAAAACCAGTCTATATACAACTCTTCTTCTGTTATATGAAATACTTTATATTCTTCTCGTAAGTTTGCCGGAGCATCATGCCACGTAATAACCGCTACTATATTTTCTACTTTATGTAAAAGTTCAACGTCTTCTTCAGAACGAAGTAACACCACTTTCGAATAGCTCTCTTTTTTATAGCCCTCAATTAAAATTGTATCCACTTCAAAAAACTCGTATAAGCGAATAATTTCTTGCAAGGACCATTCCTCTCTTAATGACGACAGTGAAAGTAATCCAGCGCCTTCTACACTACTTACGACAGCACCGGCCTTTCGATGCCTTTCACTATCTTTTTGCGCTACTTCTGGAAACCCTCCATGCCCGTGATGTTTAATTGTAGCAACTTTCATTTTCCGTTCAGCTAATCCATGCACAATTTTCTCTACAAGTGTTGTTTTCCCGCTATTTTGATACCCTACTATTTGTAAGATTGAAGGGGCTTTGCCCATGGCCAATCACTTCCCTCAGCGTGCTCTAGCAATAATACAGACACTTTCATCCCTGCCTCAAATCCTCTCGTTCCTCCAGGCAACACAATAAAAGCATTTGCATCCGCAAGTGAAGATACAGCACTCGATTTATCTAAACCGACCGACATCGCTTGTAATACCCCGTCCACGATTGCCACCTTTGCTCTTACAAAACGAGTAAACGGATTTGGCTTTGGAAAATCTTTTTGTAAAATAGCATCAGCTCTATATACGTGAGGCTCCTTCTCATACAAATATGTTTTTATAACCGGATGTACAAATAGCTCAAAGCCTACGTAGCAAGCTGATGGATTTCCTGATAAACCGAAAAGTAACTTTCCATCAACTTCAGCTACTGTCGTAACACTTCCTGGTCTCATTGCTATTTTATTAAAAAGTACATTCGCCTGTAATCTTTCATAAATAGCTGGCAAGTAGTCATAGTCTCCTACCGACACCCCGCCTGTCGTAATTAAAATATCAACCTCATTCATCGCCGATTGAACAGCTGTAAAACACGCCTCTAACTCGTCGGCAAGTTGGCCATAATAACGAACTTTCCCTCCAGCTTTCCTAATTTGAGCTGCAATCATATAAGAGTTACTATTCCTAATTTTCCCCGGCTGTAACGACTCATGTACTTCTAGTAATTCACTTCCTGTCGTGACAATCCCAACAACAGGCTGTTTTACAACCTTCACAGTACTATATCCAAACGTCGCTAATAAGGCGGCAACACCTGGATTGATTACAGCACCTTTCTTAACAAGAACTTGATTTTGTTTTATATCTTCTCCTTTAAATGACACATTGTCACCACTATTAAAAGGACGCTTTAACTTCATATATGTTTTTCCGTTCTGCTCAAAACCTTCCGTTAGTTCTAGCATTACGACTGCATTACAATCCGCTGGAATAGCTGCCCCAGTCATAATACGAACCGCTTTAAAAGACCCTACTTCATCTAAAAAAACAGATCCCGCTCCGATTTCTCCTATTACTTCAAATTCAACTGGATTTTCTTGCTTTGCTTCTTTCGTATCTTCTGCTCGAATTGCAAAACCATCGTAAGGAGAACGATTAAAATGAGGGACATCATGATCAGAGACAACATCCTCCCCAAGAATCCTCCCGTAACTTTCCGTAATAGAAACCTCTTCTACTTCACCATTCTTCGCATATTCCATTACCCTCTCTACTGCCTCAGCAACTTGAATTGGAATTCGTTTTTCTACCATCGTTTCTCACCTCATATTTGCAATTTTTTTTATCTCGATTAAACTTTATATATTAAATAGAAATTACTTCAAGGAGGAATTCCATGTCTTCATTTACACACTTTAATGACCAAGGACGCGCGAAGATGGTTGATATAAGCGACAAAAAAACAACCGTTCGAACAGCAATCGCATGCTCTAGCATTATCGTTACAAAAGAAATTTACGATAAAATCTCTCACAATGAAATTGGGAAAGGTGATGTATTAGCAGTTGCACAAATCGCAGGTATTATGGCTGCGAAACGCACTTCTGATATTATTCCAATGTGCCATCCTTTATTATTAAAAGGGGTTGACGTTTCTTTCGATTGGAAACAATCTGAAGAACAATATCGATTACTTATTGAAGTAAAAGTTAAAACAGAAGGTAGCACCGGTGTTGAAATGGAAGCTTTAACAGCTGCTTCCGCTACCGCTCTTACCGTGTACGATATGTGTAAAGCTGTTGATAAAGGTATGATTATTGGCGAAACGTACTTACTTGAAAAAACAGGTGGAAAAAGTGGAGATTATACGAGAAAGCCTTAATCTTCTCTCTGTTGAATCTAAAGGGTTTCCCTTTAGGTTCAACCTATATATCTTGCATATAAACGTTTTGCTACATTTATATCATTCGTCCCATGAATAAACGCCCTGCCATCTGTAAATAAAACAAAACGAAATTCCTCTACCGGAAATGATAATAAATACGGAGTAGCTTTTACATCCACACTTCTTTGTAAGCGCTTTTTAATTTCTTCTAAATTAAATTCATTCCGTACACCTGGACGGATTTGTACTGTATTTCGGCCACATAACACTTCTGTTTTCGTTTGTGCTTCAAATGTTAAACTCGGATATGTACGTAATCTTCCGCAAGATAAACACGTTTCTTTTTTCTGCCTATTCACTTTAAATGCCATCTGTTGATTATTCCAAAGATCAAACGATAGCATGGTTTCACGAAGTGCCCCGAAGTCTTCTACTAATATTTTCAGCGCTTCCGTTATTTGGTGCGCAACTACTAATTGCACTGCCGGCTGTATAATACCAGCCGTATCACATGTTGCCCCACTCGCCGGATGCTCCATTAAACAGCGAAAACACGGTGTTTTTCCTGGTAAAATTGTATACGTTACTCCGTAACTTCCGACACAACCACCATATATCCACGGAATATTATACTTTTGTGAAATATCATTAATAAGAAGACGCGTTTCAAAATTATCTGTCGCATCTAATATTAAATCTACATCATTCACTAACTCTTCCATTTCTTGCACCGTTACATCCGTTACAACCGGATTTATTTCCACCTCAGAATTAATTGCTTTTAAATGTTCTGCCGCTGCTACCGCCTTCGGTTTATACTGCTTTGCGTCTTCTTCTGTATATAATTGTTGTCTTTGTAAATTGCTCCATTCTACATAATCACGATCCGCAATTGTTATTTTTCCAACCCCTGCTCTAACAATCGCTTCTGCATTCGCTGCACCGAGAGCACCAGCACCAATAATAAGCACATGCTTCTCTCTAATTTTTCTCTGTCCTTCTTCTCCAACACCAGAAAATAATATTTGTCTTGAATATCGCTCCTGCATACGATATCCCCCTTTCTTATCCTCCTATATAAGACATTTCAATTTTCGGACGATTCTTCGCACTTTCTTCTGTCCGTTCATCCGAATACCTATCTTTTCTATTCATCCATACATCTTGTATAACGCTTATTAACTCATCATCCGAAAGATTCCCTCTAAGAAGTTCCCTTATATCGAGTCCTTCTGTCGCAAATAAGCAAGTATAAAACTTTCCATCTGCCGAAATTCTCGCTCTCGTACAAGAGGAACAAAATGACTCAGAAACAGAAGTAATAAAACCGACTTCGACGTTTGTTCCAACGTAACGATATCGCTTCGCAACTTCACCGAAATAATGTGCTTCAGCTGGCTCAAGCGGATACACGCTATGAATCATCTCAATTAACTCTCGCTTCGTAACGACTTGATCAAAATTCCATCCATTTGTACTACCAACATCCATGAACTCAATAAACCTAAGCGTGATTCCTTGCTCTTTAAAATATGCAGCCATTGGAAGCACTTGATGATCGTTCATCCCTTTTTTCACAACCATGTTTACCTTTACATCAAGACCGGCCTCTTTTGCAGCCATTATTCCCTTTATAACAGGTTTCGTATTGATATTCCGGCCATTAATATCCTTAAATATATCGTCATCTATTGCATCCAAACTAACATTTACTCTATGTAATCCAGCTTCTTTTAATGCTTTTGCTTGTTTCGTTAAATGAATCGCATTTGTCGTTAACCCTATATCTACTAATCCATCAATTTTCACGAGACGCGCAATAAGCTTTGTTAAATCTTTACGAAGTAGTGGCTCGCCACCAGTAAGTCTAATTTTTCGTACACCGATACTAACAAATAGTTTTGCTAAACGCTCAATTTCATCAAACGTCAGTAAAAACTCATCTTTCAAAAAAGCATAATTTGGCCCAAAAACTTCCGCTGGCATACAATATGTACATCTAAAATTGCAACGATCAATGACAGATATGCGCAAATCTTGAAGTGAGCGTCCAAAAAAATCTGTAACCATCTCCTGCATCGCCACCCTCCCTTTCTGCCAAATTTCTCTCTTTTCATTCTATTATAATATATTTTCGAACTGCGATGTTTTTGCTCAAGTGAATAAAGTGAAACTTTCCTAATCAATGAGACTACATACAAATAATGAGATAAAAAACCTTGAAGCATAAAAGCCCCAAGGTTTTCTTCTTATTAACTTAATCTAATAATCGTTAGAGTAGCTCCTGGCGTTGCCGTAGATAATGTAGCTATTGCAATTAATCCAAACAATTGCAGACTAATGGCAGCTCCAGCAGGCAAGCTAGTAATTATTGTTGCACTAAATGAACCAGTAGCCAAAGTCGGAGCGTTTATCGTTCCAGCAAGCGGACTACCATTTACAGTTATACGTGAACTTACGAGTAAAGAGGCTGTTAAATTTATTGTATAAGCTATATAGTAATTTCCTGCATTCGCAACTGTGAATACAGTATTCGTACCATTCACAGTGATTCCTGGACCAATATTTTGATTGTTCGGCAACGGTACATTCGTACCACCTAACAGAACAGAAATAGCACTTCCTGAAGTATTATTCGCAAATGCATATGTTGCAGTTGTACTAACTCCGGTTACACCCGTTGCTCCAGTCGCTCCGGTTGCTCCAGATCCAATTGGGCCGGTTGGACCTTGGATTCCTTGTGAACCGGTTGGACCCGTGTCCCCTGTTGTGCCTTGTGCACCCGTTGCTCCCGTTGCTCCGGTTAAACCTTGTGCACCCTGTATGCCCTGCGGACCTTGAATTCCTTGGGGACCTGTCGCTCCAGTCGCTCCCGTTGGACCTTGGATTCCTTGCACTCCTTGGGGACCTTGTACTCCGGTTGCTCCTGTATCCCCTGTTGGACCTTGGGGACCTTGTAACCCTTGCACTCCTTGGGGACCAGTTGGACCTATTTCGCCTTGAACGCCTTGAATTCCTGTTGGGCCTTGTGGACCGGTCGGACCCTGTATACCTTGTATCCCTTGAATCCCCTGTGGACCTTGTGCTCCGGTTGCTCCGGTTGCTCCTTGAATCCCTTGGGGACCTTGTTCCCCTTGGATTCCTTGGGGACCGGTTGGACCTTGGATTCCTTGTGGGCCTTGAATCCCTTGCGGACCTTGTTCTCCTGTTGCCCCCGTTACTCCTTGGATTCCTTGCGGACCTTGAACTCCTTGTGGGCCGGTTGGACCTATGTCACCTTGCACTCCTTGAATTCCTTGTGGGCCTTGCAACCCCGTAACTCCGGTTGCTCCCGTTTCTCCTGTCGCTCCTGTCACTCCAGTTGAGCCCGTCGCTCCGGTATCTCCTGTTACTCCTGTCGAACCGGTTGCTCCTGTCGGGCCAGGTGGTCCACCTGATGGACCTGTCACTCCCGTCGGACCTGATGGACCTGTTGGGCCAGTCGGTCCGGCGGGTCCTCCAGAAGGACCAGTTATCCCTGTTGGACCTGTTACTCCTGTTGGGCCTGTAGTTCCTTCCCCTGTCGCCCCTGTTATACCGGTATCTCCAGTTACTCCTGTTGGACCTTGGACTCCTTGAATTCCCTGCGGACCCTGGACTCCTTGCGCACCCGTCGGTCCTTGTATCCCTTGAATACCTTGAACTCCCTGTGCTCCCATTGGACCTGTTGGACCTATGTCACCTTGCACTCCTTGAACCCCTTGCGGACCCTCTGGACCTGTTGCTCCTATATTCCCTTGAACACCTTGAATTCCAGTTGCTCCTTGTGCTCCGGTTGCTCCTGTTACACCTTGAATCCCTTGTATTCCCTGTATTCCTTGCTGGCCTTCTGGTCCTGTCGCTCCTACCGGCCCTTGTATTCCCTGTATTCCTTGCTGGCCCTCTGGACCAGTTGCTCCAGCTGGTCCTGGCACTCCTTGTATTCCTTGCGGACCCTGAAGTCCTTCTGGCCCTTCTGGACCTGTTGGTCCTATCTCACCCATCGGACCTTGTATTCCTTGAACTCCTTGTGGTCCCGTTTCTCCTGATGGACCCCGTACTCCTTGGATTCCTTGTGGACCTTGATCTCCAGTCACTCCTGTTGCACCTTGAGGTCCTATAGCCCCCTGAATACCTTGTGGACCTTGATCTCCAGTTGCTCCCGTTACCCCTTGAATCCCCTGAACCCCTTGGATTCCTTGCTCACCAGTTACTCCCGTCGGGCCAGGAATACCTTGAATACCTTGTGGACCTTCTGGACCTGTTGGCCCAATTGGCCCTTGAACCCCTTGGATTCCTTGCAGTCCCTGTGCTCCTGTTTCTCCTGTACTTCCAGTCGGACCTGTATTTCCCGTTACTCCAGTTGCACCTGTACTTCCTGTTGTCCCTGTATTTCCTGTTGCTCCCGTCGCACCTGTACTCCCACTCGGTCCGCCCCCCGGACCTGTCGCACCAGTTGGCCCCGTTGGACCAGGAGGTCCTCCAGATGGACCTGTTATCCCTGTTGGACCTGTTATGCCAGTCGGACCAGTAATCCCCTGACCTGTCGCTCCGGTTGCTCCCGTATTTCCACTCAGTCCTTGTGAGCCTTGTATCCCTTGAGGTCCTTGTATTCCTTGCGAACCAGTTGCTCCTGGTATTCCTTGCACTCCTTGGATTCCTTGAGGTCCCTCAGGTCCAGTAGCTCCAATTGGCCCCTGTAATCCCTGTATCCCCTGTATACCTTGTGCCCCAGTCGCTCCGGTTGGACCAATCGGACCTTGTAACCCTTGCACCCCTTGAGGGCCTGTCGCTCCGGTTGCTCCTTCTGGTCCCCTCAATCCTTGTGGCCCCTGCTGTCCTTCTGGACCAGTTGCACCCATTTGTCCAACTGGTCCTTGAATCCCTTGGACACCTTGAGGACCTGTCGGACCCATCTCCCCCATCGTACCTTGCAATCCTCTTGGTCCTTGTGGGCCAGTCGGACCTTGTGGACCGGTTGGACCAGTAATCCCAATGCCAGTAAATCCCGTTGGAACAGGAGGAAAAGTAGGTCCAATAAGATTTGGTGAAATTCTGAAATTAGAGTTTAATGAATTTTGTTTATCGCGCTCTTTCACACTTCCACCACCTACACACCATCTTTTTTACATGAAACAAACCTCTTCTTAATATGTATTTATAAAAACAATCTCAAAGACTATTTTTATTTCAAATAAATAAAAACCCCCTTAATTTCTTAAGGGAGTCCTGCAGTTGAATCCATATTATCTGTATTCGGAACAGCTTGCGCTATACCCGATGTATTTACACTTTGCCCCATATTTGTTCCTGGTACAGTACCAGCAGGAGTACCCCTTGTATATGTTGTCGTCACAGAATCTCCCGGCTGTAAACAAAGCTTCGTCTCCGTCCCTATTACTGTAACAACGTCGATCCAAGTGCACCCCATCGAACCACTATACGATTTCGTAGCAGTAAATGAAGTATCGCTCAAATTATCACCGGTAAATATATTTCCAGTGTTATTCACAATAACAAACTCTTTTATATGAGCAGGCATAATCACACTCTACCTTTCCTCTATGAACCTAATGTACGTGTACTCGTTGCTAATGGCGGAAGAAACACTGATGTTCTAATCACTGCTTCTGACTGTCTTTTCCCATTTAAAAAAATAGCCGCACTCGACCCTCCAGCACCTGCATATACCTTTGCTACAGCTAAAGGTGAGATATCATAACAGTCACCAACATTAACAGCCCCTGTATTATTTATAATTTTTACTTTCCGCAAGTTAATCCCCATTTATCTATCCCCCTTTTGTACACTGTATGCAAAAGAAAAAAACTTGAAACAGACTCGTTTCAAGTTTTTAACTATTAACTATTTCGTTTCACCTTCATATTGAAGCATACCGCCCACCATGTTCACTGTTTTAAAGCCTTGCTCATTTAAATAATGACATACATTTTCACTACGCATTCCCGAACGGCAAATAAAGATATATTCATTCTCTTTATCAAAAAAATCTACTCTATTTGGGATATCGCCCATTTTAATATGTACAGCTTCTGGAATCTTTCCTGCCGCAACTTCTTCATCTTCCCTCACGTCTACTAAAAATAACGTTTCTCCATTTTCTAAACGCTCTTGCACTTCTTCTGTAGTAATTGTTTTAACTTCTGTCATATGTCGTTCCTCCTTATATACAATAAAACCTTTAGTTTCTTCTTTAAATAATCATTCCTCATCAATTTTAGCATGCGAAAGAAAGAACGCAAAGAACTGAGAATTTATTTCTCAATTTTCTCGCAAAACTTATTCTTTACAAACATAACTCTTGCATTGTATCCTCAATATACTTGTTTTATGAAAGGAGCCAATGAAAATGACACTTTTTCTTTTCATTATGGGCATCATTTTCTTAATCATTGCAATTATTGCTCTTAGTATGAAAAATAATAAAAAGATAAAATCACCACAAGAAATGTCATTCTTATTTCTATTACTCAGTATCGCATTCTTCGGTATAGCAATTGCCACATATATTTTCCGCCTACAAATCATGTAAAAAAAGGTGCCTACTACATACATTGCACCTTTTTCACATCATTTATTTTCTACGCAAAACTAGATACTTTCCGATTTAAAAACTCATGCAATTTCTTTTCAAATAAATGAATATCAAATGCTCCCGCCATATGCCCATTTATACTTTCTATCTCATACACTTCCGCATATTTCCCCTGTTTTTGCAAAATGTCTACCATTTTATAATTATAACGTGACGGCTGAAGCAAATCTTGTTTACACGGAATCATAAGTACATTTGCTTCTATATTAGAAAGAGCCTCTTCTAATGAAGAAAATCCATGCGCAATATCATGTAATAAAACTGCCTTCGCAGTGTACATCCACGAATTTGCATCTACTAACTCTATACTTCTATATGTCAGTTTGTTTATCTCTTTCTCAAATGTTGTTAATGCAGAAAACTCTTGATAAGGCGCCATTTCTATACTATTACGCGAGAATGCCGTTTCATAAAAATTCTCATCAAATGCGTTCATGAACATCATTCTATTTGCTAAATGAAGCCCCTTCATTGGCTGCTCTTCTCCATATTTTCCGCCCTTCCAACTTGGATCCAGTTGAATAGCCTCAATTGCATTTTGTGCTACATTTACTGACGTAATAATTGGATTTTGCGGATTCGTAATAACACCAATCATCCGCTCTACCATATGAGGATAGTGAATAGCCCATTGCTGCGCAATCATTCCACCAGCTGACGGTCCCGTTACAGCATATAACCTTGGGATTCCCATATCTTTTATTAACTCGTATTGCATACGAGCTACATCAAGAAATGTAAAAACCGGAAAATCCATTGCATATTCATCTCCAGTTTTCGGATTAATCGATTTCGGTCCTGTCGTAATCACATATGGGTTCTTCACCTGTACATTACAAAGATTATCAGTGCATATAACATAGTATTTATTTGTATCAATTGCTTTTCCCGGACCAATTAAACCATCCCACCAGCCAGATTCCTCATCATGCGCTGTATATTTACCTGCCGCGTGACTAGTTGCACTAAAATAATGACAAACCAAAATCGCATTTGACCTTTCTCTATTTAAAGTACCATACGTTTCATATCCCATTTGAACAGGAATTGCCCTACCGTTTTCAAATGTAAACTCCTTTAAAACAAACTTCTCTTTTTTTACAAATTGCACAGACTCGCCCTCTTCCCGTCATAGTATGTACTGCTTACTAAAGGATTTTTTCTATGCAAACTAATCTCCTCCTTCTTTTCATAAATAAATGAATAATATACAAAATTAGCCACAAAATAGCACTATATTACACAATCAAAGAGGGCATACATATGATTTGGAATTGGCTACGTAAGAAGAAAAAATCAAATACAACAGAGAAAAACGAAACAGGTAACTCGGAGCAACAACCTAGTAATCAAGAGGATGATAACAAAGAACAGACTAGAAGTATGAAACATAATAAAGATAGCAATGACGAGCAACAAAAAGAGGAAAACAAAGAATCTTCCCAGGATAAACAAGGTGACTCGACTCAAGATCAACAGCAACACTCTAAACAAAACAACTCGGATCAGGATCAGCAACAAGATTCTAAACAAGACGAATCTTCTCAAGGGCAACAGCAACATTCTAAGCAAGACGAACCGGCTCAAGATCAACAGCAACACTCTAAACAAAACAACTCGGATCAGGATCAGCAACAAGATTCTAAACAAGACGAATCTTCTCAAGG
>NZ_JBNTQO010000031.1:0-23986 GCF_050630465.1 Bacillus basilensis
TTTCAACATAATGTTTTATTGTCTCACTTGATACATTTCCAGCAGTAGAAACAAAATAAGAACGCGTCCATAGGCTCGGCAAGTGTTGAAGATGAGGAAACTCTTCTCTCAAACGTTTTGATGTCACTCCTTTAATTTTTGCCATTGTATCAGCAGGACTAAGTGTTGGTGGTGTATTTAAGAACAAGTGAACGTGGTCTTTGTCGCATTCCATTGCAACAATAGAAACATCCAATTCTCCGCATATTTTTTGAACCAACTCTTTGAAACGTTCTTCTACTTTTGTATTAAGAAAAATCTTTCTTCTGTATCGTGGGCAAAACACAAAATGATAGTTAATTAATGACACGGTTGTTTTGGTTCTTCTATAATCATTCATCATGTTTGCATTGTATCAGTTGGAATATAAAACTGCAACACGAAAGAGAAAAAAATAAAAGATACCAACATTTTGGATACTTAGAGTGCCACAAACCTTGCGGTTTTTAGTAGCACTCCTTATCCAACCTCCCTTTCATCCCCTGCCTAAACGCGAGGGGCTTTCTCGTTCGGGAAGGGCTGTAATCCATTATCCTGCTCTTTAGAAGTTGTTCCTGCATTTTTCTGTTTTGGCTTTTGTTCTGGTTTCTGCTCTGGCTTCTGTTCTGGTTTCTGTTCTGGCTTCTGTTCTGGTTTCTGTTCTGGTTTCTGTTCTGGCTTCTGTTCTGGTTTCTGTTCTGGCTTCTGTTCTGGTTTCTGTTCTGGCTTCTGTTCTGGTTTTTCTTTCTCAAGAACTACCACATTCACTGTTTCAGTTGAGCTGTTTCCTGCCTTATCAGTTGCCGTTACTTGAACTGATATTGTACCTGGCTTACTTGTATCATACGCTCCCACTGTTACTACTGGATTTGAATCTTTATTATCTTTTACACTCACTAAACTTCCTGGACTCAATTTATCCCCTACATGTACGGTTACACCTTGTTTTGGTGTTATCACTGGTGCTTCCGTATCCTTCTCTTCTTCCTTTTCCACTACTTTTACTGTTACCGTTGCAGTTGAGCTGTTACCCGCCTTATCAGTTGCCGTTACTTGAACTGATATTGTACCTGGTTTACTTGTATCATACACTCCAACTGTTACTACTGGATTTGGATCTTTATTATCTTTTACTTCTACTAAATCACCTGCATTTAAGCTATCTCCTACATGTACGGTTACACCTTGTTTTACTGTAATTACTGGTGCTTCTGTATCTTTCTCCTCTTCTTTCTCGACTACGGTGACAGTTACCGTTGCAGTTGAGCTGTTACCCACATTATCAGTTGCTGTTACTTGAACTGATATTATACCCGGCTTACTTGTATCATACGCTCCCACTGTTACTACTGGGTTTGGATCTTTATTATCTTTTACTTCTACTAAATCACCTGCATTTAAGCTATCTCCTACATGTACAGTTACACCTTCTTTTACTGTAATTACTGGTGCTTCTGTATCTTTCTCCTCTTCTTTCTCGACTACGGTGACAGTTACTGTTGTACTTGAGCTATTTCCTGATGCATCTGTCGCCGTTACTGTTACTTGAATTTCTCCTGCCTTGCTTGTATCATATGCACCTACTGTCACTACTGGATTTGGGTCTTTATTATCTTTTACCTCTACTAAATCACCTGCATTTAAGCTATCTCCTACATGTACGGTTACACCTTGCTTCGCTGTAATTACTGGCGCTTCTGTATCTCTTTCTTCTTCTTTTTCGACTACGTTGACAGTTACTGTTGTACTTGAGCTATTTCCTGATGCATCTGTTGCCGTTACTGTTACTTGAATTTCCCCTGCCTTACTTGTATCGTACGCTCCTACTGTTACTACTGGGTTTGGATCTTTATTATCTTTTACTTCTACTAAATCACTTGCATTTAAACTATCTCCTACATGTACAGTTACACCTTGCTTTGCTGTAATTACTGGTGACACTGTATCCTTTTCTGGTTTTGTTGTACCACCATCATTACCATCTCCGCCTGTCGGTGGTTTTGTACCGCCTCCACCATCGTTACCATCTCCGCCTGTTGGTGGTTTTGTACCGCCTCCACCATCGTTACCATCTCCGCCTGTTGGTGGTTTTGTACCGCCTCCACCATCGTTACCATCTCCGCCTGTCGGTGGTTTTGTACCGCCTCCACCATCATTACCATCTCCGCCTGTTGGTGGTTTTGTACCGCCTCCATTATTACCTTCACCACCAGTTGGCGGTTTCACTTCCCCGCCACTTGTATCACCAGAAGTTGGTGGTTTTTTATCAATATTAATTGGAGGTATTGAGTTATCTGCAATAGCAACTCCATCATTAATGTTTAAATCGCCACCAAATACAAAGTTCTTACTATCCTTATTATCCGAGACAGAAGGATTGTTTGTTGCCGATGCTATTGAAGTATTTAAATCTGAAAAACGATTATTTGATTTATCACCGTCAATAACTGATGCTAGATTTCTATCTGAATTTATAGCTGCGGTCGCAATTGAATCAGATAAATCATCATATTTCTTTTTGGTTTTGTTATTTTCAATAATTCCGGCTAAATTTTGATCTGAGCTACGCTTTGCATTATCAATGATTTCATCAAAATCGTTAGTATTTAAATTTTCAGTCGTTTCATTCTTACTTTCATCTTTTTTCTCATCTTTCTTCTTTTCTTTTTCAGTATCTTTTTTCTTTTTAGACACTGATGCTGTTTTAGTGCTCTTTTTTTCCGAAGAAAATAACGAGCAGCCTGAAACTACCCCCACACTTAGGGTAGTAGCAGTAGTTGCAAGTAAAACTCTCTTGAAAATTTCCGAATAATCTAAAGGCACAATCAATTCCTCCCCATTACTTAACCTGCACTTATAGTTGCTACAGATGTAGCAGAACTATTAGGTGTATAATTATTAATTTTTTCGAGTAAATCCTTATTTCCAACCTTTTGAGCAAATTTTTTAGCTTCCTCAGATTTATTTAATTTCAAATAACTATTAACTATAATTCCTTCTCTTCTGCCATCTAGTGGCACTTGATCTCTTAAATTGATAACTTCTTCATGTTTGTTATCTAATGCAGCAATTTCAAAATTAATTAGTGGATTTTTTGTTTTTAATTCTTTTACTTTTTTCAAATTATCTACAGCTATATAATATGAAACTACTGATTCTGCAAAATCTTGTTCTAAGTCAATTGCTTTTTGTGCTTTACCGCTTAATAGATACGTAAATAAAACTGCCTTTTTATCTTCTTTTCCTAACTTTTTATAATCGACTTTATCAAATTCCAAGGCAGCATCTTGATATTTTTGAACTGCAGATAATCTCAACCCACTTATTAAATTCGCATTAACTTCTAAACTATTTACATTATTTGCAGATGCAGCCTGTGAATTTTTCATATTGCTAAAGGCAAAACCTGCTACTACTAATAAAACAATTGATGCGACTCCTATAATAGCGTACTTATATTTTTTCATATTATTTAAGATTCCTTTTTTATCGATTGCGACTTTCTCTTCTTGTTCAAATTTAGTTTCATTTGGTAGATTTCTTTCATTATTTAATTTAATTTCATCACTATCGGGCTCCCTTTTCACCACAGCTATTTTTTGTCTCTTTTGTGCTTCTTTTATTTTCTTTTCTTCCTCTAATCTTCTTTTTCTTACTTCTTCAAGTTTTTTCTCTTCTTCCTTCCGTCGAGCTTCTGCTTCTTTTCTTGCTTCTTCTTCCGCCCTTCTACGCGCTTCCGCTTCTGCTCGTTTTCTTGCTTCTTCTTCTGCCTTTCTACGTGCTTCCACTTCTGCTCGTTTTCTTGCTTCTTCTTCTGCCTTTCTACGTGCTTCCACTTCTGCTCGTTTTCTTGCTTCTTCTTCTGCCTTTCTACGTGCTTCCACTTCTTCACGTTCCCTTGCTTCTTCCTCTGCTTTTCTACGCGCTTCCACTTCTTCACGTTCCCTTGCTTCTTCTTCTGCCTTTCTACGTGCTTCCACTTCTGCTCGTTTTCTTGCTTCTTCTTCTGCCTTTCTACGTGCTTCCACTTCTTCACGTTCCCTTGCTTCTTCCTCTGCCTTTCTACGTGCTTCCACTTCTTCACGTTTTCTTGCTTCTTCTTCTGCCTTTCTACGTGCTTCCACTTCTTCACGTTTTCTTGCTTCTTCTTCTGCCTTTCTACGTGCTTCTACTTCTTCACGTTCCCTTGCTTCTTCTATTTTTAAATCATTTTCAGAAGTGCCTGCTTGTTTTTGAATTGTAGTGATCCAAGCAAGAGCTGGGTTACTATTTGAAGATTCATTTTTAGGTAAATTTACATTTACACTTTCTTCACGTTGGTTCCGCGGCTGTTCTGAATGCACTTGTTGTATTTGCTCACTTATTGGATCTTTGTAGACATCCTCATATTGTTCTTCTTCCTCTGCTAGTAATCGCTCACGTCGTTCTTTTTCTTGTCTAATTCTTTCTTTAATTACGTTTCTTTTTCTATTATTTTGCATAAAACAACAACAGCCTCCTTTCTATCAGTACCTCATTAATGAGAGTAATTAAATTATTCATCCTTCATAATTAATCATTAGATATTTCCACAAAAAAACTAAGGAAAATTAGTGATAATATTATTTTTTAAGCATGATAAATTAAAAAAGGATAAATGGTCTGCACCCATTTATCCTTCTTTTTACTTTACATCTATTGAATTCATAGTACATGTTCTCCTCTTAATGCATCACTTTTTTCCAAATTTTAGATAAAAAAAGATACTACACACTTACTGCATTGAATATTCAGGGATATATGAGTTTATATTTTCACACCATATTAAGTTCATCCATAACTTTCAACTTTTCATGTAGTAGATTAAAAATTTCATCTTTATAGTCACATTTCTTCAATTTTTTAATTGCTTCTTCCTTTATTTGTGACACTCTTTCAGTTGTTATCATAAGTGCTTTTGCAATTTCTTTATGCAAATACACTTTACCATCTAAGAGACCAAAACATAGATTTAGTACCATCTTTTGTTTTGGGTTTAATACTTCATCAAATATTAACCATATCTCGTAATTTAAGTCTTCAATTACCATCTCATTTATTGAAGGAATTGTTGATTTATCATCATGGGATGAATTTGATATACCTATATCTTCATTTATTGTATCTATATCCAAAGTCATAGTAGTAGCTCGCTTATAATATACGTTGTGCCTAATGACTATTTCGCTAGTTACATCTAACTCTTTTACAACTTCCTCCACCGAAGGGGGTCTGTTGTACATTTGTAAATATTTATCTTCTAATCCGACATATTTTAAATTAAATTGATTCACATAGTTAGGTATTTTAAAAGGTCCCGACCTTTTTTTACATATAATTCCTAACATCCTTTTTTGTATCCACCAAAAAGCGTATGTGGAAAAGCAATAGCCTAAAGCTGGATTAAAATCTTCCATTGCCCTTAACATTCCCTCATTTCCTTCTTGAACCAGATCATCAAACTCTATATCAGGGTGCTTGTTTTTGTACTTTCTTGCAATAGATAATACTAACCCTACATTCACATGAAACAAATAATCACGTAGATCCTTTTCACCATGTTTGTACCGCTGAAATAAATTTAAACTTTCTTGCTTTGAAAGTACCTGATAATTTCCTATTTCCTTAATTTCAAAAGTGTTACCTTCTGGATAAGCCATTGGCTTAATACTTCTTGCATTAGAACCTTGTGTTATAGTTTTATTTAATGACTCATCACGATTCAAGCTGCTATATGATTGATTCATACTTATTCCTCCCTTCTCATTTTTAACGAATTGTTTCTAAAAACATCTTTGTCTCCTTTTGTAACTTACTAATCAACTTACAATTCCTTGCGCATGTATTGGCCACTTCTTTATGTGCTTTCGTTTTTCTCAATTCTATATAAGTATCGCATCCTTTGCAGATGCTACTAATACCTTCCATTATTTCTAATTGTCTTCTTCTTTCATATAAAAACTGCTCTTTCGTTTTCTTCTCGTTTACTCGTCTCCCCATTTTTTCACCTCGTATACATGAATAGTATTATTTAGTAATTAAAAACTACTATTGATATTACATAGATACGAAACTCCGCCCTAAATCTCTTCCAAATTTCTCCTGTATGTATATGATATAGGATTATAACAAAATGTAAAATAAATTATTCTAAAAATTTAAAAAAATACCGAGATATTAAAATATCCATCATTCCCTTATGATTAAACTTATTATATTTATATAAATCTTGATGACTATCAAGAACACGTCTAAAATAATAGATGTATTGTATTCTTCCATACAAAACATCCGTTTAGAAAGAGTAAAAATTGAACTACCCCCACTTTCACTTCGTTTAGAAGTGAGGGATTCCTAAGTAAAGAGTTCTATCGAACTCTAATTGATTAGGCTAACCCCGCAGTCCTTGCGGTTAGAAGCCTTATCGCTTCATTCTTTAGATTGATACTTGCGTTAATATCTCTATCATGGTATGTACGACAAGAGGGACAGTCCCATTCACGTAGGTTTAGATTTTTAACGTCTTTATTTTGATATCCACAACAAGAACATAATTGGCTGGAAGCAAATGTTTTTGAAACGACAATGACTTGTTTGCCATACCATTTTGCTTTATATTCCAACATGGTTCGAAACTGTGACCAAGATACTTCACTAATTGCTTTTGCTAACTTATGATTTTTTAACATATTCGATACTTGCAAATCCTCTATACCGATAACATCGTGGTTTTTGATGATTTCAGTCGAGATTTTGTCCAAGTAATCTTTTCTAGCATTCGTCATGTATTCATGAATTCTAGCCACTTTTACTCGCTGTTTATTCCAGCGGGAAGATCCTTTTATTCTTCTCGAAAGAACACGCTGTGCTTTCGCCAACTTCTCTTCTAATGACCGAAAAAACTTCGGGTTTTCATAGGTTGTTCCATCTGACAAAATAGCGAAATCTTTTAGTCCCACATCCATTCCGATGTAAGATTGTGTTTTCGGAAGTTCTTGCACTTCTGTTTCAACTAACAATGACACAAAGTATCTGCCAGAAGGGTTCCGTCTAACTGTCGCATTTAAAATACGTCCCGTTATTTCACGACTTTTGGCAAATCGAACAAGACCTAGTTTTGGCAATTTTATTTTGTTTCCTACAACGGCAATGTTTTCATTTGTTTGTTTTGTGGTATAAGATTGTACGTTATTTTTCTTAGATTTGAAGCACGGGGCACTATTTTGTTTTTTGAAAAAACGTGTATACGCATCCGCAAGGTTGTGAACAGAAGACTGAATCGCAATACTATCCACTTCTTTTAGCCAAACAAACTCTTTCTTCATAGCAGGAAGTTTGGCAGAGCATGTACCATATGTTAAACCTTTCCCCGTTTCTTTGTATGCGTGATCCCATAAGGATAGGAAATGATTAAATACAAAGCGAGAACAACCAATCGTTTTGTTGATTAGAATTGTTTGTGCTTGATTTGGATAGATACGAAACTTATAGGCTTTATTAATCATTATTTGATTCACCTCCATTTCGGTATATGACTATTATATACCAAACGTATATTCGATAGATGGTGGAGTAACACTTTCTGTATGTCGAACAATTAAGATGGCTTCCTGCCATCCCTTGCTCGAAGCCAATTCATCTTCCACCTACTCACTGGGCTGTGCCCCTTCACGCTCCTTGAGTAAGGAGTCTTCTTGGCTAAAATGATAAATTTACTTTTAAATCTTCCAAATTTATATTCTTTCGAATCTCATATGTAATTTTTGTATAATTAACATAGAAATTTCGATTTTAAAAAATTCACTCATTCTAGTTATACTATAGAAAAGTAATTAATCATTTATATCCTCCTATTAATATGTTTTTTAACTTATTTCAATTAAAATAGCCTTTATCTCACTTTCTCTATTGCTGGAATATAATCGTTTAACAGTAAATCATCTAGTCCCTTTCCAAGAGTAATATCCCAACTTGCATAATTAATACTTATCCCTTCTTGATACAACGTTTGGGCACATTCTAATAACGACCGCTGAACATCTGAATTTGTAATCATATCCATATCTAAAGCGAACGTCGCCTGTCTAACTCCCATTTTTTTCAATGGTTCAATTAATATTCTCCATACTTTAACCCCTGGTATTGATACAACTGTGGTACCATACAATACTTTTTCCTCATTTGTTAGAAGCTCGTCTAAATTTTCTGCAGCAATATCAGACTTTAGAGCGCCTTCTGAAATCCATACATTATCCTTTTTTATTAATTCTCCACGTTCCCAATTTTTCAGCTCCCGACTAGGTACTGCTACATGTATTGGCAATGGGTTCCCTGCTCCTGTGCCATGAAATCTCCCACCTGAGCTAACCCAAAAATATTTACTTTCTAACTTTAATTGTACTTCACCTAATTTTTCACCCTCATAATTAATTTCATACCATTCTTTAAAATCGACTTTACCTTTAAATACAGACTCTATCTTCCCATTGATTTTATAGGTCACTTCTATAGTATTGGGTTGCTCAATAACTTCTGCCTTAAAGCTTGGTTTATGATTTTTTACAACTGTCTTATATTCAGGATTATCAATTCTACATTGAAAACCGCATATCTGATTATATATATTTCTCTGCGGTATTAATAAAGAATCTCTCCTTCCTGCAAACGTGAAATATCTTCCATCCTTTGTTTCTTTTGCATAAAATCCTGGAATTCCAACAATATAGCTTGTTTTCCCTCCTACTTTTTTTATTAGCTCTTTCGTAGTATCCCAAGGTTTAATAGGAAAACTTTTGTAATTTCTAACATTTATCACCTCTCTTGTAATCCTACGTTTTGATCCCATTAACATTTTAATATGTTCATCCCGCACGTCTAAAAATTCTAAAAATAAAGTGTAAATAACATCAAGGTTGTAATCACTTTTCTTTCTATGTTCCTTAATCATCTGATCTTGAGAAAAGTCATATCCCCTTTTTTGATTTTCAGCTATTATATGTAAATAGCCTGCTTCCCCGAATACTGTTTCTGATGAAATTCGTCCACATATTATTTTAGTTTCAGAATCATTAACCATGCACCATCCTTGCTTACCACATATAGGGCACGTTGTTCTATAATATTCAAACCATCTCTCATTACTCCCCTTATTCATGCTTCTCACTGGCCTTAATATTCTACTTGCTGCTAACTTTTCAATTGACATCACATATCTCCTTTTCCCTTGATCAAATAAAAAAGCCCTTTGGAATACGGAGGTTAAATACCACACAAACGTGTAATTTAATCCGTAACCCGAAGGGCTTTATGTAATCACTAGAAAATAAAAAAATTAACAAGTTATAATAAGAATATACTAAAAATTCTTTATTTAATCAAATAATCTTATAATATTATTAAACTCCACACTATAATTATACATGGGCATCTCACTGCTTAACCCCTTTTGGACCTTTTGAAGCGAGAACTTCTTCGAAATTAGATACTATTTTAGCAATCTATATTTACTAAGCTATAAGGGTCCCCCTTATTAACCGTCCACTAATGTTTTTCTGCTAACTTTTTTTGGTACAGTATACTCTCTACTAACCAATTAATCGCGCTATTAAGCGCATTCTTGTTGACCATAATATATTTCTTGTAAACAATCATCATAACATTATATTTTGTCCAAAATTAATTAATCCTACTCAAAAACACTTTAGAATAAGGACTATAAAACAGTCATATAATTATCAATCTCATGTTGATACCAACAAAAAATCAACACATCTCACCCGCATTTGACATTGACATATCAACTGAGATTAACATGTCAAAAGAAGCGCGCAAACTTTATCACTAGTATCCACTGGTTAACATCAACATAACATTAACAAGCAGCTACTTATCAAAAACGTTTGTACCTATCTAAACTTCAAGATCTATATTAGTTGAACATTAGTCCATTCCAACAGATTGTACGGAAATAAGTAAATTAATAAACTACCTTTGAAAATGTTTCAATGCTAGTAAGACATAAAAAAGAAACACCATGAAACTATTAATCTCATGTTGATACCGATGAAAAGATAACTGGTTTTCAATCTCTCATTTGTTATTAACATGTTAGCTGAGATTAACATATTAAGTGATTGTTTTCTTTTGTTATCAATATCATTTTGGATAAGGTTGATATAACATTAACAATAAGGTTTCAAAAAAGAAGAATCGTTTATAGCTTTCAAGATTTCAAAATCTATATCGGTTGATTTTTTCTCCTGCGGCAATTTTCTCGAAGTGAATCTAGCGACAATCTATCTTAGAAAATGTCTCGACACCATTAAAACATAGTTAAAAATTTAATCAGGATAATAAATGATGACAGCATTTTACCCTTTATTTATCATTGACATATAGTCTAAAAACAACACATAGAAAGTAATACTATCTATATTGTTAATCTCATATCAACAATTTGTATTTAACATTAATATGACATTAACAATTAAGTAGTTAAAATACGCATAAATACAAATCTTGGGTCTTCGAAATCTGTATTAGTTATAAATTTATCTACCACAACAGATATCTATCGAAAAACCAAAAACACTTTAAAAGAACTATAATTGTGGTTAGAAGCTAACAAGAAATCCATACAATTGATGGTTTCTTATTAGTGACATCAAAAAATTAACAGTTTTCTTTTCATTTATCATTGATATATAACCTGAGATTGACATATTAAGTACTCATTTTCTTTTGTTATTGATATTATTCTAATTGATATCGATATGACATTGACAATAAGGAACCAAAAAGTAAAAGTGTTTATAGATTTCGAGATTTCAAAATCTATATTGGTGAAAATTTTCTTCTGTGGAGGTTTGCTCGAAGCAAATCTAGTGATGATCTATCCTAAAAGATGTTTTCACACTATCAAAACATAGTTAAAATTTAATCGCAATAATAAATGACGACAGTAATTCAGTGCTTTTTAGCCTTTGTTTATCATTGATATATAGTCTAAAAGCGATACGTAGAGAGAAATGCTGCCTATATTGTTAATGTCATATCAACAATTTGCATTAAACACCGATATAATATTAACAATTATGTAGTTGTAATACGCATAGATGCAGATCTTGGGTCTTCGAAATCTGCATTAGTTAAAAATTTATCTACCACAACAGGTTTCTATTGAAAAATCAAAAAAAGAAAACATCCTAAAAGAACTATAACTGTAGCTAAAAACTATCAAGAACTCCATACAATTTTTAGTTTCTTATTAGTAACACAATAAAATTAAAGGCTTTTTCTTTATTTGTAATTGATATGTAACCTGAGATTGACATGTTAATAGGGCTAGTTATCCATTAAAAGTAGTGTCACATCAACTATCACCCATACGTATTGACATGACATTAACAATCATTGATTCTAAAGTTGAAAATATACATACAAATAGAGTTTTAGATTCTACATCTATTAAAAGGCTTTTTTCTATAGAAAAATTCACTGGATAAATCGGAGAAGATATCATTCTTGAAAGTATTTTGATAGTAACCAAAAACAATAAATCAATTTTGATTATATAGAGATCACTTGTAAGGGGTGATACCCCCTAGAAAAAGTGAGTTTATACTAAACCGCATAAAAAGTACTTAAATAACCTATAATAGCCTTCACGTGCATTCTAAAGACTTACTGAAACCAATTAACTATACCGTTCTTGGTTTTCTACTACCGAGTATCATAAATTACAATAAATATAGGCCTTTATTTACTATTAGTATGGGCTTTTCGCTTTAGATTTATACATACTTTTTAGTTTTTAAGTCTTTAAGTTTAATGCTATATCCTTATAATTTATTTACAAATCACTAATATTTTCTTATCATTAATATATTGTAGACTAATTTGTTAATTTCATAGCAACAATAATCATTAATAACTAACGGATTATTAACTGGACATTAGCAATAGTTAATTCCAAACCCTTATTTATCAACTTCATGTTAACAAGTGGTACTTTATATATCAATGACATATTTCATGTGAATGTCAATCGATAAAGGTATTGAGGTTTATATCGTCGAAAGACACTTAACATGTCAATCTCACTTTATATGTTAATTCCATTTTGCTATGGCCATTATATTTCAAGGAGGTACAACGATGATTGAACAAGATAACAAAAATACAACTGAACATATGGAGTCCAATAATACAAACTCTAGTCATGAAGATACTTTTGAAAAAGCTTGGCGAATAACAGAGTTTTCAAAACTAGTAGGCCGACATCATAACACTGTATACAATTGGTTCAATATCCTAGAGGAAAAGGGATTACACGGAACATTAAGAACCAATAATACAAATGAAAAGCTATATAACACACTGGATTTAGACATAGCGTTATTTATCAAGCTAAAAAGGGATGAAAAGTGGTCGCTAGATGCAATTATTGAGCTTTTACCACATCAATTTGAACTAAGACCAGTTTCTCCAGAAAATCAAACCAGTGAAGTCTCAACCCAATTAAACATGCAGGAAGCTGCAGCGACTATTGAAAAAATAGTAGAGCAAAAGATTCAAATGCATTTACAAAACATTGAATTAGAGTATCAAGGAAAGTTTGAAGATGCTATACGTGCAGTGCTCCCTGAACCAGAAGACCCTGAAATGTTAAAAGAGCGCCAAAGACAAGAAAGACTAGATAATATAATAATTCAACATAGAGCGCGTACAGAATTAAGAAAACAAGGTGAAAGAGAGTGGAGTTCACAACCAGAAGAAACTCGTATTAAAAAAGTTGGTTGGTTTAAAAAAGAGGAAGATCTTGCGCGAAAACAACTTTTCATAGAAAACTATATTGATGAGAACATGATTGAATACATGAAAAATGTAATGAAAACAGAAAAATAAGCCTGGAAAATTCCAGGCTTATTTTTTATTTTGTTCCGAACATCTTATCGGGATCCATAAATGCCGCTAATTCTTCATCATTTTGCGTTTGTGGTTCTTCATCTTTAACTGGTTCTAATTCAAAGTAATCACCAAAGTTAATATTGAGGTCATCGTCCGAGTCTTGCGCTTCAATAGTATTAATTTGTGACTTTGTATATTGAATTTGACTCTGTTTTTCCTTAAATTCGTTATATTCTTCAACTAATCCTTTAGATAAACGTGATGGTAGTGCATCTGTCTTATAGAAAGTATACACGCTGCCCATAAAGTCATTTTTACTCACTAAATAACCATTAAAAACAGTTCCATTGATTGGTAGTTTATTTGTTACTTCTACTTTTGCATCATCCATAAATGAATCATCAATGTTCTTCTGTTCATCTAAAATTGCTAACATCCCAAAATGATGTACCTTTGATGCCTCTAAATCTCCATTTTCATTTGTCTTCATCAGGTCAATAGGGTGATGGAATGAGCTTCCTTTCAATGATTCTGAGAACATATCTACAATTTCTTTACTATTTTCAATTTGGTTCATATTACGTGAAACCTTATTAATTACTAAACAGCCTGTCTTTTCTAGTAAAATTCGTTTAAAGTCCTGAGAATCTAGAATTACTGATGTTCCTGAACCATTAGCAGCTGTATTTAACTCATGAATAATATCTCCAATGCGTTGGTTTGCATAGTCTCGTGAGTTTCCAATGCCTTTTTTCTCATTTTCGTTTAATCCCTTAAACTCATCATAGAAGTGTTGATTATCCGCAAATACAACAAATGCTACGCCTTTAGCCGGATCATTTGCTAACTTCCAAATTTCTTGTGAGAACTTATTTACTTGTCGCAGTACATCAGGTCCATCTGCTCTAACTGGAAGTGTAACCACAATACCCATTTTAATAAAATCTTTACGTTCAATTGCATTATTGAAAGCAATTCTTGCATACTTTTGTTGATTTTTGATTAATTCTTCTCTAGGAATTTTCATTGCCATACTTTTAAGTTCTTCAGCAATTACAGGTTTATTATGAAAAGCAGAGAATTCTTCAATTGCTTGAATAATTGTAGATGTACCTGTACCACCACCTAAACCTGCAAAAAATAGCACTAACTCATCAGTTGGTCTAACACGTTCCGTTATAAATTCTTTTAGTTTTTCCTTAGCTTCTTCATTAGATTCTAACACCTTTACAGCACGCTCAGGATTCTTACCCAAACCACCTAATTTTAGTGAAACTTGGTTGCTTTTTGGCACGTTTTTCAGTTCTGCTAAATCCCCATCATTACTATTCAATGCTAGGCAATTATAAACTGCTGTACCGTCTGTATGCTTATACTCAGCAAACTTATCTACCATTCTAGTTCCAGCTTGACCAAAACCAACCATAGTCATTTTCACAGCTACTTCGTTTTTCAGAAAGTTTTTTGCCATTATTTTATCTCTCCCTTATTCTCATTACTTTTTTTACGTTTTCCTAATTCAACTAATACTTGTTGTCCCCTAATAGTTGAAATTAAAAACTTATACGGATGCATAATTTTTTCTGTTATTAATGACATTGAAGCTAAAGTAGCAACACTACCTTCTGCCGATCTTCTTGAAATGTTAGTTCTTTCAAGTTCTAATGAATAGGATTTACCCTTAGGTTTCTTTACTCTCCTATCAATAACAACACTTTCTACTATTTCATTTATTGAGATTCCTCTCATATACTTTGTCTCTTGGTATTGTTTGTTTACTTGAGATCCTATGTAATGAAATACATTGTAGAGTATTTCGTCTTCTTCAATAATATCTGCAAACATTTCCACAACTTCTTCAGTGAATTTGTTTTGTTTATATTTTTCACTTAATACCTCGTTCAAGTTGTCCCCCCCTTAAAACGTTGGTTAATTATTCCTAAAAACATATTACATCATTGTAAGACGTATATCAAGTCATTATATATAAGTCTTATATTAAGTTGTTATATACAAGACTTATATAATATTTACAAATGTAAAATCGAAACAATGTCCTATATATCAACGTCAAATATATAAGACGTACATGAAAGTCGTTCATATAAGCAGTAAATAAAACATGTTAATATCAGGTTTCATATAACTAACAATAACTATTAAAAAATAAATATGAGTGCAGTATTTATGTATATTTTTATCTAGAATTATAATTCCAATATATAACGCTCCTAAAATAATGTACTGCTATCATGATCATTTGATTTATACATCTTATATATACAAACTATATATAAGACGTATAAACAAATACTTATTATTAAAGGTTTTATATGCTTTTATATCAATTTCATATCAATAGAATATTACCATGAATTATTACACGTCCTATTTAAAGGTCTTATATGAAAGACTTATAAATAAAACGTGTATATAACCCTATAAAAAAAGAGTAATACTTCTTAAGTATTACTCTTTTAACTATATAGTTTTATATAAAACACTTAGTTTATTAAACAGATTTTTATGATCCTGCTTCTTTTTTAATAACTCATTTTTCTGTTGGTTGTCTACAGAAAGGAAAGGGGATGTCAATGTCATGTTATATTTCGTTATTTCTTTTATTAATTCCGTAGTTATTTCTGAGATTTGCAGAAATAACACATAAAATTGTGATTCATTTTCATTCATTTGTTTTTCTCTGAAATTAAGTTCTACAAACTTGTCAGTATAACTTGTCAATTTCATATCAATATAATCACTATAACTCACATGTAAAGCCATAAAGCGATTAAACTCAGATAAACTAATTAATTTCTTTGTTAAACATAGATGTACTAAATAAATCTTGTATACAGCTTTAAATGAAATAACATATTTAGTTCCTTTTTTTATTAACTGGATGTATTCACCGTATCTGTTAATTAAATACCTTAATTTATTAGGTTTCAGTCTCAATATTCTACTAACTTGTGAAGTATTGTAGATTTTATAAGGATCTAGAGCAGCAAACTGTAATGGAATTATCTCATATTCGTTATTTAATGTGTTAGTTACCTTGTTATAAAGAACGTCTGTTTCAAATTCACTTTGTATAATTGCTTTTATTAGCCCATATTCTGTGTTCAAATTCCGCATTTTTTCACCCCTTAAATCAGATTTTAACATGCAAAATATGAAATATACACAATTTTCATTTACTTTATTATGTTTATTTACTTATTTCTTTTATGATGTAATTTTTCCTTCTGACAAACGGATACCTCTACAGAATTAAATACAATTCTGTTTAATACTTAATTTCATCTATGCAAAAATATATTCACTGTACATTTTAACTATTTTTGATACTCTACACATATATGACGAGATACATATGACGAACCCTTTTTTTCATCATTAGTGTTCGTCATATGTTCTTTTATCTATGTCGAAGTACAAATGACGAACACTAATAGGAATTTTCCACTTGATATCATTGAATTTAATTACCCAAACCTGCCGAAGTAATATTTGTTTTTAAACCGAGAGTCCATAGGGGATAACGGGTTACTTTTTTGCAAATTTCAGTTAAAATATACACTAATCATTTTTATGTACTGAACTGCTTAATTTATCCAACATTAATTACTTTCACTTCATGACAATTGCACCCGATTTCATGCAAGTTTCCGTATATTATTTCCATATCAAGGGAGTGTTTAAAATTGAAAAAATCATTTGATCATGCCGTTAAATATATCGTCGGAGAGAATGATCGTGGAGTTTATTTTAATCGTTCTGACATTTTTACAGTCTTATTTTTATATGAACAACGAACAGTATCTCAAATTCAATTACGTAAATTTTATGAATTGATAAGTGGGGAACCTATAAGCCGAACTACATTTTCATCAAAGCTAACCAAGTGGGATAAAATGAAATTAATAAAAAAAGAAAACATCAGTGTGAGAAAAAAGCGTGGATTTACATTGGATTTTGTTTCTATCTCTGCAAAAGGGGTTGAAATATTATACCGATTGAAATTAATTTCTAATTGTAGTACCTCATTTGTTACCAAAAGGCAGTATGAACACAATATAGCTATTACACAATTTGTATTAAATTTACTTGAAGCAGAATCCCAAAATGAACATACTGGTGCAATTGTAGGTGGTAAGGGAGATTATCTTTTTCCATTAAACTCAATTGTGAAGCAAAACTTACATTTACCTAACCTAATGTATTCCGATTCAAATGATGTTTACTTCTTATACGAAGATGAAGAGTATCGCGAAATGTTTCAGCCAGAACTTCAACCCGTTTCCTTCCAACCAGATTTACCTCAACTCGTTTATTCATTTCGTCCATCTAAAGAGTTTTACCTAGATTCAAAGGGAAACCCATTAATCATTCCTGATTGGGTTCTTACATGTAACGATTCTATTATCAATATTGAAGTTGATACAGGAACAGAAAACATTCCATTTCTAGAAAACAAACTAAAAAAATATCTTGATATCGCTGCTTCCAATCCGTCTAAACAGTTTTACGTATTATTTTCAGTAATCGATGATTCCTATCACACAATTTCTACTTACAAAAAAAGAACTACACGTGTAACAAATTTAAAAAAGGCTTTCAGCAATATACCACGTTTAAGTGTAGTGAATAACCTAAATGTTTACGTAAGCAATATGGGTGGATCTGCACTTGTAATAAATAATATTCTTCATGAAATTCGCGAAATTAATAGTTTAAACAAAAGTCATTTGCTCAACAAAATCGCTGAACGTTTAAACATAAATTCTTCTTTCCCTTATTCGGTAAAGTGGATTTCTAATAAAAATGAAATTCAAGCGAAAGGGATTCAGCATTTTAAACTACTTGAGCTAACAGATGACATTTTGGTATTACGAAAAAAAGCACCTGATGAAGAAAAAAAATCTTTAGATTACTTAGAAATATTATGTATATTAACAATACTTAAGGTAGGGGAGGTTAACACACACTTTAAATTACAGCAATTATCAGGATTGTTGGCCATGCAAAATCAACACCGAACACTAAACCCAATTAAGATTTTGGGGATATATGAAGCGGATGAATTAGAGCATGGGCAGCAAGCCATTTTTACTGATTTGTATCACAATTCCATAGCACCAGAGAATATATTATTGGCTACTTCTGCTGAATTGCTTAATTTCACCGCTGCTTTTTATTCGTTAAAAGAGAGGGTGAAACAAGAATTTGGAGAATGCAGTTCAAAAGAATGCTGAACTCAATAATGCACCAGGTAATGGGGAGGATCCAAAATCCGGAAAGAGCAAGAAAAGTTCCTATACAGTTACAATCGACATTACAAAAAGCTGGAAATATCGTTTAGCAGCCCGCTCATCTTACTATGTTGTAACATTACTACTTCTGCTAGCTTGGTATTTTGCTTTTAGAGGAATATATAAATACGCTTCTTTCTGGTCAATACAAATGGGCGCTCCATTGCCTACTTTAAGTATCTTCGGTAATCCGTTTGAAACTAATTATTACATTGAAACCTTTTTTAGCTTTTGGATTTTAATTTATACTTGGCAACTATCAACCAAGGTTAAGACCTATCAGGAGATAAAGCGTAGATGGTTTATTTTCTCGATGATGTTAATTGGTATAGTTGCCCAGTACTTATGGGCGTTTAGTGTTCCATTAGCTAAAATATTTATTCCATTCTTAAATTCGAAAGCTGGAGAAGTTTCACTAAATGACAAAGGATTAGAGGATACTATACTTTCAAATTTTAGTAATATCATGCACCTTGTATTTGCAATACCTGTAATTATTATTATTCTCGTACTCTTATGGCTCTTTAAGATTTTTTATGAACATAAAAAAGAGCTTTTAGATGCATTCGGAAAATGGGAATACGTATTTAAAATACCTGGTTGGATGCTTTCCTTTTTGAATGATAATCGTCAACGAAAACTTGCTACTTCATTACACAGATTTTTCACTGAAAAAAATCCATCAAAATTGCCAGAACCCGATATCTTTCTTGGTCCTAACAGTGCTACACGGGAAATGGCAGTTATACAGGGCAAGTCTTTAACGCTTAATATAATGATCATCGGTAACATTGGTACAGGTAAATCAGCTGCACTAGGTTTGCCAATTGCCAATCAAATTCTTGACTATATGGCTTCCATGATTAATAACTTTAAAACCTTATATGCAAGAAAAGATTATCATTCAGAGGATGTAAAAGGAACGCAGGTTAATGGTCTTACAGTTATCGAGCCATCTAATGACTTCTGCGAAAAAGTATATAAATTGGTATTAGCACACAAAATTCCCGCAAGTGTTATTTTCTATTTAGACCCAACAAATCCTGATACCCCTTCAATAAATTTTGTACGTGGTCCAGTTGATAAAGTTGCTGAGATGTTATGTTCAGTATTAACGGGTCTCTCTGATAATGGAGCAGGAAATCCGTTCTTCGTTCAGTCTGAGCGTTCCCATCTTAAACAACATATTTATTTGTTAAAACTCCATGATTCTAAATTTGAAGCCAGATTTGAGCATTTAATTGATATGTATAATGATGCTAATCTCGTTTTTGAGATGCATCTCAAATTAAAAGAACGACTTCCAAATGATATTGAATCTATTCCAGATAGAGATGAACGAAACCATTGGCGCATAATGAAACAGGTAGATGAATGGTTTGATTTAAATTATGTTCCTGAAATTTCTGGTGGTCGTGGGGGAGGGGAAGTTGTTTATCATACTGAAGGGAAATACTATGGTCAACCAAAGATAATTGATAAACAAGAAACCTTTGTTCGCGGTTTACGAAACACATTAAATGATATTTCTGCTCAACCTCTGCTCCGACGTGTTTTATGTGGTCCATCGGATTTTGATTTTGAGAAGCATTTGGAATTTGGAGGTATTCTGTTAGTAAATACAGCGAAAGGAGAACTTTCTGATTTATCTGATGCATTCGGTAAGTTGTGTTTATATGCCGTACAGAACGCTGTTTTCCGTCGTAAGCCTAACGTATCTCCTTATCATCCGGTTTTAGTCGATGAGTTTGCGGATTACATTTATAAAGCATTTAAAAGTTTTCCTGCTCAATCACGTAAATATAAAACACCTTTAATTGTTATTGCACAAACCATTAGTCAATTAGCAATTGAACATGGACCAAGATTCATGGATATTCTGTTAGGTACATTTCGTAATAAACTTGTTTATGGTGATGTTACAAATGAAGACGCTAAATTATTTAGTAAGCTAATGGGTACGAAAACAATTTATGAGGCACGTGAAGGTGATCAAGAAATTGATATGGTAACAGCAGAAACAAAAACACAAAGTACTCGTAGAACATCCTACTCTTATTCGAAAACAGAGGTACCCATTCTTTCTGAAAATGACATTTTAATTCAAAAAGCATTCCAGTGTGCTGCTAAAATTGTAAAAGATAATGCTCCTCAAGGAGGAATACAAGTAAATGCTAACTTCGTTCCTGCCGCTGAGTTTAAAACAGCTAAGATTCAAGTTGATGCAGAAGCAGCTGCTTATTGGCTAAAAATTCGTGAAGAGTCATTGAATGCGGAAATTAAATATGATGATTATGTCACAGATACAGATGTTGATAGTGAAGAAACTATAATTGAGGATTTGAGTACGCCTAAAACAGCGCCTACTGCAATAGAAGGTTGGTTACAAACTTTAAATCCTGATACTTACGATTTTTATAATAATGACGATGATACTGACAGTGAAGGTGAGTTAACAAATAATCAGTCTGTGCAAGATTACTCAAGAAATTCTGCTCCTAAGCTAGAAAAGGAGGACGCTACAGCATCAATTGCTACTTCTACTACAACAGAACCCGCAAAAATTAATGAAGTAATCGATGTTCAAAAAGAAAATGTACCAGATACAAGTAAACATAGAGAACCTATTGAACTTAACAACAAAGCACCAGTTATTACTGAAACTCCAATAGAAGTGCCAAGGGCGAAGCATACACCACAATATAGAGAGCCTGCTTACACATCGACTGTAACCCATAATCAGCAGGAACAGGAAATTCAGCGAACTGCAGAAATCAATGGTAAAAATACAACATCTAACTTAACAATGCAATGGTTACAACAAATGGCTGCTACTGTTCCTCAAGATGATGAAAACACATTACCTTTAGATGAAATGGAAGGTGGCTCTCGTCTTCACAATCGTAAAGTAGCAGAAGTAACTCCAGAAAGTGCGGCAATTAAGGATAAACTCAGTCAATATATCGACGGTGACATTGATCGTGATTGATACACTAAGCATATAACGAATATTTCTACTGGTAAAAAGGTGTGGGTCGTAAACTCATACCTATTTTTTTCATATATAACTTTCCCCAAGGAGATCATTTCTTTATGCTAAAATTTAATTGAGTTTGTGTAGAAGGAGAAAATAGATTAAATATTAAGGGTTGGAGGAATGACATTGGAAATAGCTAAATTAAATTTGCCCATTGATAGTATGCACTTTTTACTTAATCATCAAATTAAAGGAAACGAATTCGAATGTCTCAATGTAGAATTTTACACCTATTCAAATGGTTTTCTTTTAGATGTAGTGGATTGGACAAAACAAAATGATTTTTCTTTATCGATATTGGATAAAGAATATACAGAAGCGTTTTTAGCAAGTTTAGAGAAGTTTAAACGATACCTCGTTATTGGGAGCAATATGGACTCAGGTAATCTACTTACTATCTACCAACCCACAGGAGAAATATATGAGCTAGAACATGAGATTACGGAAAAAGTAGAAAGATATTTTGTTAATTCTTCTATAGAGAAAATGTATTGCTGCTTCAATTACTTTAAAAAATGTTGGATTCAACTATTAGAGCAAGAACACTACAAAAGTCATGATCTAATAAACACTTTTTATGAATTAAAGAACAAATTAGTGGAGTTTGATACTAACATATTAATAAATAATGATGACTACAATAGACAATTTTGGAATTGTTTATATCACGGCAATCTAAACTTTCTTTTGGAAAAGTCAAAGGGAATATAGATTATCTCTAATTGAGATACTTACATGAAATAACGTTATTTCAAAGTGTAAAACGACTTTTTAAGAAACAAAAGCAGATTATTAAATGGCTCCTTACTGGTTAAAATTTCACTAGAAAAATAAAATAACAACAGTAAGGAGTGGTTTCTTAATCCCTCATTGCACCTGCTTCTCGGGAAGTCATTGCTCCTTGTCCTTCTCTTACATCATTTTGAATTTCTTGTTTCACTTTTTGAGCATCAGTTTCTGCAAAATTTGGTTTCATAATAGAACTAGACTTTTCTATAGCTTTTTTATTATGTTGCATACAAACCCTCCTGACTTTAACGTTTAACAATCTTATTATGTGCAAATGTACACATGATATCCACCGAGCAATCGAACGCGTTTATGGATTAATACAGGCAGATATGGGGCAGGCAAAGCTATTTAAAAGCGACGGCTATTTTACCTAAAAAGCTGATATTAGAAATTCAGAAGTATGTTCAAGAAGAAACAATATATATTCCTAAATCTAAAGCCTCTCATCAGAGACAGGGTACACGTTCCGGAACAAGAAAGCTAATCGATGAAATAAAATGCTTCTATTAAACGGTAGAACGATTAATCAAATAGCTGATGAATATCACCTCTCCATTGAAACAATCAAAAAATTATCTACTCTAAATGAATAAAAAGGAAGTACTGGTGAAATGATGCTCATTACTTTTTCTTATGGTGAATTTGTTTCTTAGTTATTTCCTGCATTTTATATCATTCACCAATCATGTAATGTTAAGGGAGATGACAAAAGAAAGGAAGAATGTACAAATGAGTATAGTAAAAAACGGAACATTGCAAGTACTTGGAGCGAGCATCTATTATGAGGTGCGTGGCTCGGGTCCAATTCTTCTTTTGATCCATGGTGGGGGTGGTGATGCCGACAAGTTCCATAATATCGCCGACCATCTTGCTAAATGGTATACCGTTGTTACTTACGATCGTCGTGGTCATTCCCGTAGTAATCTCGTCAATAGAACTGAGGATTATCATGTGCACACACATAGCGAAGACGCTCATCGGCTGCTAGCCAATCTGACCAATGAACCGGCTTATGTATTCGGAAGTAGTTCTGGTGCTGTCATCGGACTTGATCTGTGCATATGCCATCCTGAGCAGGTACAGTTACTAATCCCACACGAACCGATTTTATTACAACTTTTACCTGAAAATGAGTTGAAGCAGGCTATAAATTTCATGGAAGATCTTAAGAGAAATCATAAAAGTGAAGTCATGAAGTTATTGTCAAATATTGATGAAAGTAATTCCGGACCATCAAAGGATATGCTAACAGAGCGACTACTTGTTAATTCGACTTATTTCACTGAGTATGAAATCCCTGGAATTCTCAGCTATACTTTAAACATCGATGCATTAAAGACCCCATTAAAACCTGTATCGATACAGGTACTTCCATCCGGCGGAAGTAATTCAAGAGAATCTTTTCCTTACCATTGCGCGGTCAACTTAGCAGAACACCTCGAAACAGAATTCGCAGAGTTTCCCGGAAACCATGTGGGCTATAACACAGTGCATCATAAAGAGTTTGCTGAGAGGTTGCACGATGTTATTGAGAATTAATCGGGAAACTATCAATGAGCAGTGTATAAACACAATAGCGCGAATAGATATTCATGGAGCTACAAGACAATTCGTAATTTAGGATTTTGTCTATATGTCTAAATTTATTTCAAAGCATCAGCAGAATATGGGGTCCCGCCACACGCCCATCAAGCTAACATTTTGAAGTGCCCCCAAAACGAAAATTTCATCTTTTCATAGGTGTCCATGAGGATTTAATTCATTTTTTTCGTTTTGGGGAACATTTAATTTCTTAAGTTGATGGCAATGTGGTGCTACCCCACATCCATCAACTTAAGGTATATTTTTATACAAAATGCGGTCTTTCCATATAGTTTTTTATTATCTTTTATAGATT
>NZ_JBNTQO010000032.1:0-17133 GCF_050630465.1 Bacillus basilensis
GTATATGTTTTAAAATCCCGATCACTTGGTTCAATATTACTTGCCAAGCAAAGCAGCATCTTTTGTTCTACTAAATTTAAACGTGAGCTTGCCTCAATTAAAGTATTGGATTTCGAAACAATATTATTTTCTTTAATCTGTAACTCTTGTTGTAGGGACATATCTTCTTCCTACCTTTCCTTATTACAATAACTATAACAACTATTTTTATTACATTGCAGTTCGGTTTTCAGAAGTAATTTTGTTATCATTTAAACCATTTTTGTTATACATCAAAAAAATATATAACCAACTAAACATGTAGAAGAAACTTATCCAAAATGGAAAAACAGAGAAATAAGCGGAGTTAAATTTATGGAACTATTAGGACTTAAGAAAAATACTTTTTATAAGATGCTAAAAGAATATGAAGTGAAAAAATTACAACCTAAATAAAGCATATGAGCCGAATATTCCTTAAAGTAGGAAATTCAGCTTATTTTATGTTGAAATTTGCTTAGCATATATTTCGTTAAAATGTGAGCAGTACCCCTAGAAATCCATAACGAATACGGATTAGAATACATCTCTGGATATATAAATTTAATATATCTATAGATTTATAATAAAAAAATGAAGAATCACAATATGCACCTTTACGAATTAAAAATAAGCTCATAGAATTCTATGGGCTTATTTTTTCATTTTAGGGGAGATTTTATTTTGTTAGTTTGATAGTGATATGACGTTACCCCTTTTTAAAGAATCAGAACACATTTTCCAAATCGGGAAGAATCAAAGAAAGAGCGTTGTACAAAATCTACCCCTTTTTCTAGTTGATATTCCTGATCGATGATTATTCTATTTTGTAGCTGAATTGCTTTTTCTAAATCTTCTTTTGACCCTAGGCAATTTCCCAAAATAGAAACATTCTTAATAATAGCCATTTCTAATGCTCCTCTGACCCTAGGCTCCACATCACTTGGTGTTTCATTGGACAATACTGGATGTTGATCTCGTATACCACAAGTAATGTATACCCCACCCGTTTGCAAGTAATATAATGCATAGCCAATGTTCATATCGAAAAACGGATCAAAAATATGTGTAATCTTCTGCTTGACGATATCACTTGATGGACCATTAATAGCGTTACTTACTGATTCCACACGGCTAGGATATATTTTTTGTTTCTCTTCAACACTCCATTCTGACGTTGACAAACAAATTGGAGTGATGCCATAAGAGAGTAACTGTTGAATAATAAACAGTGATGTGCTTGATCGTGCACTAAATACTAACGGATTCCCACCATTCTCAAGTATTCCAGAACGTCTTATCATCGCTGACGCGGTTTGAGATCCCAAAGAAAAACAAGCAGCTTCACTATTACTTAGGCCTTTTGGTATTTTTATAATCTTTTTCTTATGGAGACGCAACCAACCCAACGATGCAAAATTTGTAGCTACACCGGGTAAAACTCCTTTTTTTCCGCTATGAGGGTATGAACAATCAGACATAACACTATCCCCGACTTTAAATTCATGCACGTCCTTTCCGATAGCAACAATATTCGCGCTAAATTCTGAGCCAAAAGGAACAAATAATCGGTCAGAATCCTTGATTGAATTGTAGTTATTAAGCAAAAAGGCTTTATCGCGGTAATTGCATGAAAAAGCTGTTACTCTTACTAATACATATTCACAATTCTTCGGATCTTCAGTATCGAAAAAAGGTTGTTCTAACTCAACTGTTCCAAACAGTATGTCTTCTTGTCCAAACTTAACAATCCCTAGTTCTGTATAATCCATCGAATCCTTCTTACGCGGATTAATTGCCACTAATGAACGCACTCTATTCCCTCCTTAGATATATTATTTCGTTGATATGAAACAGAGCTTAGGTTAAGTGGCAACCAAGCAGAGTCACCATTGTTGTACATCTTTAACAGGAGAGCAGAATCAGCTACTCCACTCCAACCGAGAAAGTATCCCAAAAGGTAGTCTCTATTCTTTTCTCCAGTATAAAATCCATGATTATTAGCTAAATCCAATACAGTTTCCCAATACTGATTTGCAAGGGATAGATACCAATTATCCCCAGAAGCTTCATATGTAAATAGTAGAGATTGAAGTACCCCAGCAGCCCCATGACATATAGATAAATCTATAGGTCCATTTTTGGGCAATACGGTTGATTTCTTCGCTAATTCATAGAAATCCAATGGTTCGTTTAATGCTCTTGCCATTTCAGCTAGAACCATTAACAAGCCAGAATTTCCGTTACACCAACCTGCAGAATTAACAATATTCGGGAATGATATTTGTGAAGCTTTTTTAAAAAGATACTTACATTTTTCAGTATTTTTTAAAGCATAAGATAATCTAAATTGTGCCCATATAACTCCTAAATTACCATGTGCTATTCCATCACTAGATAACATATTCGATGGGCTTTCATCGCAAATTTTTTGTTCTAAATTTTTTAGAATCTGATTTGGTGTTTCCGAAAATGATGCTAACATGAGACCTATACCTACTGGACCAATAAATACATCACCACGCGGAATATTCTCTGATTGAATTTGAGAAACAATTTGTTCTATTTCTTTTACTCTATTCGTATTATGTTTAAATATAAAATCCAAGGAACTAGATCCTGAAACTATTGATGTTGGTTCAGATTCTAATTGTGAAGAAAATACACTACGAAGAGATTTTAAACCTCGTTTAGCCTGATTAAAAAGGTTAGTGTACTCGGAACGATTTGCTGTGTTTTTATCTTCTGTCAGGTGCTCCAAGAGAAATAGAATACCCCCAGTATCATGAAGCGAAATAAGAGTACTAGATTGATAGGATACAGGGATATTTCCATATACTCCTCCAATCCATCCAGTTTCAGCATCATCTGTTTTGGTAGTAATTGACAATGAACTTATTAATTCAATCAAAGGATTAGGATTATCTTTTGTCACCTTTCGCAAGACATTTGAAAAGAGAGGGGATTGATATCCCAAATCGTCTACTTTTTTATGCTCTGCTTCATGTATTCTAATCTCAGAGTATCCTTCTGCAATTAAGCGCTTATCATGTAATAGCCGCTTTTGTGAAAGGTCCTTTAACTTTTCCATTGCATGATTTGCCGGTGATACATCAAATATCTCATTTGAAATAAAGTCCCCTGAATATAGACGTTTACCATTTGCTTTCATGGAAAAGTGTGGAATATCCCCATTTTTTATAGAACGAATTTCTTCTTCTAACGTATTCTTAGCTATTTCAGAATCTCTAATTAACTTAGGAGGTTTTAGATATTTTAGCACTTGATTTATTGTGTTATCATCAACTAAATTTTCTGGAAATAGGCATGCATCAAGCATAAAGTAATACTGAACTGTAGGCCTTATAACTAATCTGATTAAACATTGAATATCAGTTAATATAGAATAAATTTGCTCTCGTTTGTCTAATATTTTTTCATACCCATCTGAGTAACCCTTGAGAAAATCTTCTTGAAATGGAAGCGGATCGGGTGCTTGATTGCCAGGTAACATGATTGGTACCGTTGTTCGAGTAACAGTAACCTTTTCCTTGGCCAAATCTATAGCGTCTGTCCCTGGATTTTTCAATGAAAAAACCATTTCATTAGTTGTTTGTGGATAGGGTGTATTAATAGCGCCAATCAATATCTCATGCGGAATTGTCAATTGTTTAGCTGGAATTATTGACGTATTAGCAATCGAATGAGCAATTCTTTCCCCCATTAATTCGTGGAGGTTATTACCTGTATGACTGTATGTCGGTTGTAGACTGGTTTCTAAATCTATAACATAAGGGAAGATCCCATTAAAAATAATATTTTCATCATGTAAATCTGTTGCTCCAAGACAGCTAAACACCGCCGCACATAAACCAAGATTATAATAAGCACTTCCAATCTCTGATTGGCTTATAGGTGTATGCTGCACAAACTCTTGCCAACCGTATTTCCCCCTATTAACCGTTCGAGGAACTGGTGAATAGTCCTGTAAAGTATCAAATTTCAGAGTGTCAGAAAAAAGCTTATCTATTAAAACATCAATCTCTAAAGAGCGAGGCTTATATAGAATCTTTTTTGACGATTCAAATTCCAAACAAAGGACAACTTTTGAACCGTTGTGAGGATCGGAGTCAAGAGGCTTGATAGCTTGTAATCTTGCTCCTCTACTAATTAAACCTCTTGATACAAGTAAAGTGGCATCACTGCTAAAATTAGCGCACATATCTTCGATGAAAGAACAAGTATTATTCGTTGCTTGTGTAACCATTTTTCTTAAAACATCATATTTTGTAAACCAACTGCTTATGAGTTGCTTATCGATTGAGCTGACATATTGATCAAATATTTTTGATGATAAAGGATCAGCAGGATAAGATAAACTTTCTCGATATTCGTGAAATTCATATATAAAAGTTTTATGACACAGTCTCCACACATGATATTCCAATAATGCATGTAAACAGTTCATAGATGCTATTTCAGCATTTGATACAACTTCTTGCTGAGAAAGAAGTTCTTTTATCTTATAATTAGTATGTTGTATTTCATCCGAAAAGAAACTCTCCACAGCATGTACTAGTTTATCTGCTACTTGTTGCATATTCACTTCTCCTTTCAAGCTCTGCACCAAACAATTTTGCATATAATCCATCTTTATTAATTAATTCCTCATGAGATCCACTTTGTACGATGCATCCATTTTCAAGAACAAAAATACGATCAGCATTTAGAATAGTCGCAAACCGATGTGCTATAACAACTTTTGTACACTTAAGTTTTGATAATGTATCATAAACAAATGATTGTGAAATATTATCAAGTGATGAAGTTGCTTCATCCATTATCAGTAATTTGGGTGTTTGAAGTAAAACCCTCGCTATATGAATACGTTGTCTCTGTCCTCCAGATAGGTTTGCTCCCGTTTCTGATATGACTGTATTGTACCCCATAGGGAATTTATTAATGAAATCCAAAAACTCTAATGAATTACAAAACTCTATTATTTCTGCTTCTGTTAGCTTAGTGCCAAGTTTGAGATTTTCTATTATAGTTCGATTGTGCAAGTGTGCTTCTTGGGGAATATAGCTAATTGAGTCTCTTAATGCATCAAGATTATATTCATGATACTCAATTCCCCCAAAATACATAGAACCGCTAGTAGGTTCAAATAAACTACTTATTACCTTCCCAAGCGTAGTCTTCCCGGATCCGGATACCCCAACAATAGCAATCGTTTCTCCATCAGAAATGTCCATATTAATGTTTTTAATGGACGGAATACCATCGGAAGTATAACTAAAATTAAGATTTTTAATAGATATTGATCCTGTAGGCATTCCCTTTGAATCTTTACGAGAGTATTCTATAGGATATTCAAATATATCCTCAGCTAACACAATATATCGAGCTGCTACCACAACTTCTGATACAACTGTAAATATTGAATTCACATAAACGAATAATAATGACACAATTGACTGAATCGCAATTGCTTGCCCGAGTGTTACGAGGCCTGATTCTGCCATATATAAACTTGTAACAAGAATAATCAAAGGAGCAAATACTTGTATTCCGGCTAATATCGATCCTATTATTCCTTGTTGGATACGCATTCTGTGGCTTGTTGCATTTAAGAATTTTTTGAAACGCTGTTCCCAGTCATTGATATAGGACTGGACATAGCCTCCTAGTTTCACGCTATTTATGGAAACCACCGCATCTAACTGTATACTTTGTGCGTTAGTTGCCTCATGTAGTTCTTTATCTGTTGCAGAACTCACGTAAGATTGGCCAATAATTAATAAAGCAAAAGCTGATAAAATGAACAACAGTATCATTATTCCGAGTAATGGAGATATCCAAAAAACATAGCCTAAAATTGCTACACCGCTTATAAAATCAAGACATGTCTGTACTAATGTTGTTCCCAAAACACCCTGTATTCGTGTAAGGGAGTTAAGCCGATAAATAATTTCACCTGGCGCCCTTACTGTAAAATACTTTGCTGGGAGTGATAAAAGACGTGTAAAAGCACCACTCACAAGATACCAGCTAAAACGATAAATTATCTTTATTGAGAAGAAGGTTCTGAGAAAATTTAGCGATATCATGATAATTAATGCTATGATCAGAGATCCGAGTATTGAAGCAAAGGAACTAGCATCACCAAGCCCATTGTCAATTAATTGCTGTGTAAATATGGGAATTGCTAATGTCATTCCAACTAAAACAATACTTATTAAAGCTATTTTTAAATATAAACCTACCATATTAGATGGCCAAATATACGTTTTTTGCCACATAGAAAGCTTGCTAACGCTGCGTCTCTTGAAATTTATTCCAGGTTGAGCAACTAGTATATACCCATCTGAGTTTTCCGAAAAATCTGATGGTGATATTGTTATCCGACCTATCGAAGGGTCCATGATTATTACTTCATGTTCATTATATGATTCAACACAAACAAAGTGAGAGCCTTTCCAAAAAACTATGATTGGAAAGTCTATTACTGTAAGTGCCCTCGTGTCTTTTATTCGATAAGTTTTTGCATCCATCCCAAAATGAGAGAGCAAACCCTTTAGTTGTTGCAATCCTAAACCGTCTCTACCTGGCTCTTTAACTTGTCTGAGCTCTGTCATCGAAATTTGGTAATCATAAGCCTCCAGAATTGTTCTAACACAACATAGCCCACATTCTGATTGTGTTAATTGTAAAGTTGGTTTGAGTTTTCTTTTTTTAATTTTAGAAAGTATTTTCATGTTAATAATCAAACGTTAAAGGGGAAGTCTTAATATTAGGATCAAGAGATTTGCAAAGGTGCAATAGCGCACCAGCTTGACCCGCCATCAATCCTGGGCTTAGAGGATATCGGCCTTTCCCATTTTTATAGTAACTAAAAATATATTCTGGAGAGCAGAAAGTTGTTTGCATTTCTAGAAGAATATCAGATGTTTCTTCTGGGAATGATTCACTCACATACTGAAGCGCTTCTACTATTCCCAGGCTTCCGTGACAAAGTACCGGAACCCGTGAGATAGGGATCCTTTTTAGCTGATTAATTATATTTAGCACTGATTCTTTAGGCAAAATGTTTGATTTGTATGCTTCGTAATAGGCTATTAATAGTCCTGCTAAACCATTGCACCAAGATGATGATACATTCGTACCTCCGCCATCTATATATGTCTCTATGATTCCATCATTATTTGTGTATTTATTACAGATAATCGAATCAATATCTTCAACTACTCTTTTTACCGCGCTATTTTCTTGTTTTTGATTGACCAAAGCAAAAAACCAAAGTAATTGACCATATCCATGAGTCAATCCTGAAGTTATTTTTGTATCATTTGCATTTATTCTTGAATATGCCAATGATAAAATTTTATTAATAATATCATCACTTAATTTAAAATCTTTTTGCGTTCGGTATCTCATAATAATCGAACTGCTTTTCCCCGTAATCATATCGAAAAAATTATTATCTTGTGATTCCAAAGAATGATGCAATATTGGCCAAGAATTAACAGCTATGTCTTTCCATCTTTTGTTTCCAACGATATCCCCTGCCGCATATAATGTCCACAGTAGACCTGAAACTCCAGAAAATCCACCAATTCCAGAAAGAAGGACATTTCTAAGTTCGAAACTTCTTTCCTCTAGAATTTTCGCTGATTTTTCAAAAACCTCATAAGAGGCTTTTATTGCCATATCGTCCGATAAAAGTTTACCGGCCACTGCTAATGCAAGTGCTGGGCCAACTCTTCCACTATATAAATCGTATCCTAAAACTCCTGGCGTCCAACCTTGAGTCCCATTTTTGGCAACAGGACCAATCCAAGTTTTAGGTAAATGTTCATAGCGATCATCCAAAAGTGACTCAGTTAATGATTTGGAAAACCATGAAATTATTTCCCTATGCTTTAAAGTATTGTTATCTTTGGCTATATTCATTCTTTCAAATGTAGGTCTGTCTTCCTCGATAGATTCTGATTCCTCTAATTTCAATTTTCCATCAGCATGTGGATCTGCTAACTTAGCAACAAAAGCTAATCGTATTAGATTGATTTGTTTAGTCAAGTCTGTTTTTGTAAGATTTTTCATCTTCAAAATAAATTGTGATTCGGGACTTGTTGAAATAGAAGACACAACTTCATTTCCATATAAAACGTCTGTTCCTTTAAAATTGACGGAAAAGTACGGTATATCCCCATTCCAAAGTTGTTCGCATTCAGATAGAACCAAATTGACATCACTTGACATACTCAGTATCCCCATGCGTGACAATAAAGTATGCGCCGTATCTATATTCCTCGATGGTTCAGCATCTGTTAAGATACGTAATAGTTGTGAATATCTATATGTCATGTTATGTATATAGCGGAATTTAGCATTACTAAATGACTTTATAACTGCATCAACAAACAAGTTTTTTTGATGCAATATTTGCATGAAAAATTCAGTGAAACCATCAATAACTTGGTCACATCTTTTATGTATTAACGATTCTAAATTCGGATCATTCGATAAAGACATGTCTATACTTTGACGCTTCCAGACAACTTTTATGTCTGAAGAAAAACCATCTTTTATTTCGAAGACTTTAAAAGGACTTACACTATTCTGATTACGAATACCAGTGAATCCGACATCAACTGAATCATTACTTGTTTTTTTACCTAATGATATTGGAAGTACACCTGTACCATATACTGATTTCTCCATTGCATAGTACGCGCTTCTTTTAGACTCAGGAATTCCAGTTCTAATGCGAGATGGATGAAACAGAGTTTCCAAATCTATTGGAAGTGGCCCCTCATTTGTCCATAATATGTTACTATAATGCATATCTGAAGCATTTAACAAAAACATTAGACATGCTAATCTGCCTGCTTGAACCATATCATTCTTTTCTTCATTAGTTTCTACAAACGATGTAAAACCATAATTACCAAAATCAATAACAGTCAGAGAAGGCATCTTTGGAGTAATAAATTTATTAATCTCTCGAATAAAATTTGTATATCCAAGCTCTCCAGAGACTGAACGTGGTTTAAAAACAAGCTTTTCTCCTTGTTCAAAGGTAATAATCGCTACTGAAGACCCATTATTATGTGTGTCTCCTCCTGATTCTACAGAAACAATACGACTAGTGCACGGAATGTTGAATTCTTCCTCTATTTTCAAACGATGTTTTTGAGTCAACTGAATAGTCTCTTTGATTGCAATTGCTCTATTTTTTAATAAATTATTACATCTTCCCCACACAACTGAGTAAATATTCGCAAATTCTTTAAACTGTGTATCCATTAATTTTTGATTATAGTAATCATAAATATCTTTTGAATTCATAGACTGCTTAGGTAATGTTTTAATCTGTTCAGCAAAACATCTTATTAAATATGAAAACGCTACCTGTGAGAATAGCTCACAGATAACGTTTTTGAAAGATTCCGGATACAGAAGATACTTGTCCATCTTCGGGTCCCATACTTTCTCCCAGATGTTTCTCGCAATCATCCTACAAGGGTTATGATAAGGATATAATTCCTGGTTCTTAAAGGATTTCACATTATTAAAATTATTTGTAGGGTGCACAGATAAATCATCAATATAATGGAGAAGTGGTGCAATATGTTCATCGAAATCCGACTGTTCAAGTTCCGGATAAAACTGTTTCCTATAAGTAACCATAAATTTTCTATCTCTCCTTTAGCAAGCGCGTGTACAAGCAGTAGACGGACAAGTATTACTTGAAATATATCCCGAAACTGCCGTAAGAGCACCTGAAACTGCACCTGTAGCTAATACTGTTGGTGAAATCCCGCCAGCAACCTCATCCTCAGTTAATGCAATCATATCTGATTCCAAATATTTTCCAAGTTCTAATTTGTTTTTTAAACTATTATTAGTATTAGATTTATTATTGTTCATTTCCATCGCTCCATTTTATAAATTATTTTTTAACTATTATTCCATAGAAGTATGTCTAAATTATTTACACCATGACATGCATTCATGAGAAAGTGAACACCACGACCCATCATTTCCCCAGTAATCACTAAGAGAAAATGTATTAGTAGTGCATGCTCCAAATACATCATCATCAAATTCTTGATCTACAACTTCTTCTAACCAAGTAACTTGTGCAAGTTGCACCTCTTTACTAATTTCATTCTTCATATTCTTCCACCTCCTTGAAAAAAAAACATTTTTTTGAAGTATTACAATTTATAGATTAATATAATAATATATATTTAAGCAAGTAAAATCGTTAAAGATTTACAAATTTTTATTTTTTATATAAAAATATCCTTATTTTATAAAAGTTTACTTTACTTTTATAAAATGGTAATTTACACTCTTTTTAAGAGGTGAGGATTATGAAGAAAGACTTTGGCGATTCGATATCAAATAAAGTCTATGAATATCGAGTGCTTGCCAGAATGTCTCAGCAAGAGTTGGCAGAGCAAGTTGGTGTTTCTAAACAAACAATTTTCGTAATGGAAAAAGGAAATTATGCGCCTACGTTACTACTAGCTTTTCGTATTGCCGATTTTTATAAAGTTGATGTCAGTGATATTTTTACTTATTTGAAAGGAAATGATCCAAATGAAAATTGAATCTAGCTCAGAAATATCGAATTCAATCTTTTATCCTTTAAAAATCTGGGCGGAAAAATCAAATGGTAATTGGAATATGCTTATTGGTAGCGGTTTGCTATTGATTTTAGTTGGGGTGATACTGGTATTCGTATATCTAATAAAAATAGGTAAAGGTGACGAAAGAACAAATCAAATATATTTACAAAGTACCCTCATAATGTTAGGTGGAGTAATTCTGTGCGACTTGGTTTTCCCGAAAGAATATATGTGGCAAGTTTTCTTCTTATTCAAATATTCTCTAGCATTCCTCGCTGCAGGAATATATCTAGCTGTTCGATATAAAAGAGATTTTTTTAACTAAAAAAACAAACAGGAGGATATTGGAAAATGCATGTTAATTCAATTACTAAGAAATATGGTAGCTTTGTAGCTTTAAAAGAAATATCTATTGATTTCAAACAAGGGGAAATCATTGGTTTAGTAGGAAGCAATGGTGCTGGAAAAAGTACGCTTATGAAGATCATTACTCAAACAATTCAGACATTCGATGGATCTGTTGAAGGCAATAATTATGTCGGATACTTGATTGAGGAACCCAAACTATTCAGTAATAAGACTGGATTAGATCATTTGTCCTATTTCTCAGAAATATATGGAAATACATTCAAACTTAGTGAATACGAGGAACTTCTAAAAAGTCTACAATTATTTGATGTATTGAATAAAAAAGTGAAGGAATACTCTTTGGGAATGAAGCAGAAATTAGGAATTGTTATAAGTCTATTGAATAATCCAAGTTACGTTGTATTGGATGAACCAACAAACAGCATGGATATAGAAACATCCCTCGAAGTACTGCAGCAATTGAGAAAAATGGCTAATGAGTGGAATATTGGTATCTTGATTTCCAGCCATAAGCTAGAAGATATTGAAACTATATGTGATCGAGTCTTGTTTTTAGAAAAAGGCACTATTCTTGACGAACAACAAGTTAGTAACAAGAGTCTGCATATTTTGAAATTAGTTTTTGATAATACCGCTGAATTAGCAACATTTATCGAGCATCAAGAGTTCGGGAGTATCATCCATTCAAGTGAAAGAACAGTTAAAATTGAAACGACAGTATCTAATTCCGAGGTTTTCCAGTTTTTAAATCAATTAGGAATAAAGTTAATTGATTTTACTGCTGAAAAGAAAACGCTTCGTAATGTTTATATGACCAAAATCAGAGGTGAATATCATGAGACTAAATATTAAAAATTATGCTAGTTACAATTTAAAAGAACTATTTAAAAAAGGCCATTTGGCTGTGGGATTGTTGGCAGCCTTAGGGCCAGCACTACTCGTGAGTTATTTTATCCTAAAAGGAAATACATCGTTTTACATTAAACATGTCTCAAATTTTTATTGTATGTTGGGAATGCTCGCGGCGGTATTACACCCACTTTACTTTGTTAACAGAGATTACTCATCTAAGACAATCTCGTTGATCAACAACTCAAAACAAAACAGAAAAAACTATGTACTAGGTAATATCGTTATCGCACTATTTGTGAGTTTACTCTATTCAGCAATGGGAATAGTTTTACTTCTAGTTACAAAACAACTTGGAGTGTCTGGAGAATTGCAGGCTTCCTTTCTTCTAGGGTTCTTTGTTAATGTCTTGCTTCTAGTGTTAACTTTTTTCTTGTTCGGATATCTTTTATTATTATATGGTGTTCGGAGTGGTGCAGTTTATGGAATCTTGACAGCTTTATTACTTTTCGTTCATAATATTTTGTCAAATCTGTTGATGAGTAGTCATAACAAATTTCTTTCAGGCTTAATCGAAAATTTTCCTGGTTACTTTTATCCAGTTATGGTTGGCTCAAACCCACTTTCCACTCAACAGTACCTTGTTGGTTGCTTAACCTTAATCGTACTTTTTGTACTTGTTCTTAAAAAGAGCGAAAAGATTGAAATATAGGAAGGTTTTATTGGATTTTATTACGCGTTGTATATGATAGATTCCTGTATATAACTAAAATTAGACATTATCATAAAATGTTATATTTTTATATATTATATCAATTTCAATATAATATAGTAATAATTACATAAAGAGGTGTTTTATGCCATTTCCAGGAGTTATTAAAAAAGCTTGGGATTATTTACTTAATAGATAATATTAAGCAATATTTCTTCATTAAAATACAAGAAAGGGTATGCAAAAACAAGCATACCCTTTTATAAATTGTATATACCAATTAAACTCATTGTTATGCAACTAGCTGAAGTATAAAAGTTACGGAGATCTACACTTAAATTAATCACTCCTTTTTTATCATAAAAGGAGTGTTGTGTTAATGAAGCAACAATATGTAATTGAGATTGAATCTGGTTACGATAGTAAAGATGGTCCTACTAACCTTTCAAACGTCTCCTCTTAAGTAAACGGGGGGACATTTTAACTGAAATTAAAAATCGCATTATTTTAAAATTTCAGATATATTAAGATAGACTAAAAACAAAGATAAATAGTAGCCAAGACTATCAAAGAAATATCTTGTTTAAATTACTTTCCTTTAATTATCCCATTTATGATTCCCTTTATAAAATTTCTTAACACTCAGTTTACAAGGGGTTTTACAGTAGAATTCTATTTCCATATATTCTAAGTTTTCTTCGCCGAAGTCTTAAAATAATAAAAGACCTCCTATCTTTTTTTCTCAATTGAAGGAGTTGCAATAAATGAGTTAATTTTCTATTTTTTTATAAAAAACAAAAAGAAACATTTACATTTATATCTATATATGTTAATTTATAGAAAGTCGTGATAATAAAAATCAGAGGAGATGTTGTAATTGAATGATAGACTTAAGAAATTAATTATATCGGGTACCCTAGCTGGAATCGTATTTAGTATTACAAATGTAGCTTCTGCAAATTCAGCAGATATATCAGAAGAAACAACATATACAAATGCGATGAGTAGTGATTATACTAAAGATAATTTAACTTTTTCTACTGCTAATGGAGAAATTATAAAAATTGGCCATCTACAATCAATTAATCCTACAAAAAATAATTTTTATTTTTTTTCAAATAAGAAAGATTCATTACCTAATTTTAAAAAGGTGAAAAATGGAGTTGAACAATCTATAAAAATCGATCCTACAAAAAATAATGGAAAATATAAAGTTCCATTCGATTTCGAAAACGGCGAATCGATAAAGGTAGAGGAAGATGGTTCTGCAGTTATTTACAATAAAAATAAAGAATCAATTGCCGTTGTTATGCCCACTGAGGCTAAATCTCAATCTGGAGAAATTTTAGAAGTACATACTACACTTAAAAACGAGAACACCTTAGAGTATTATGTAAATATTAAAGAAGAAGTTAATCCCATAACAATTAAGAACACAGCCACATCATATGCTTTCTCACAATATTTTTCTAGTGGTGACTGGATTACAAGAGATGGTATGGTTTCTTTAAGCTTAGAACCCACAAGTGTATTAACAAAATTAATTGTAAACCGCGCAATTCGAACAGACAGTTGGAATAAAGTTAAGGATACTTTCTCGATGGATAATCAATGGGGAAATACAAGCTCTATGCAAAATCAATATTTATGTCATTATGATTTTGCAAAATCATTTAAGACACCATGGAACTTAGAACCGCATCGTCCAGATGTCGGCTATTTGAAGACTGTTGCTGCTACATGTAATCCATAATAAACCCATAACTATCTAGTAGATTAACTATCTAGTAGGGGTCACCATACAAAAAGCTTTCCAAGTTACATAACTGGAAAGCTTTTTTTGTGGGAAACAAGTATACAATCCAGAAAAGTCGAGGCCTGATATTCTTTTTAAGAAGGAAATGAAGGGATTTATTATCATCTACAGTGATATTGTTCAAATTCAACTAATTGAAAAAAGTATATGAAATTGCAAATTTTATATAAAAAAGAGGATTCCCCGCGTTTGGATACTTAAACCGCTTGAATAAATACTTACTTTTTCACATTCCTTATCTGCCTTTCTTTTTCTTACTTAGTCATTGTTACTTCAAGTAGATTTCGCCCCACGTTTGCTGAAGTTACGAAAACCAAGCTAAAGTAGGAAGCGTGGTGAGTCAACGTACAAGATACTTATGTTTTCACCTTAGGGACTACGGACAGAGCCTGATAAGATAACCGGTGGATACATCGGTGTTCGCAGGAATCTCCCACTTCAAACAGTCCGTAAGGACGGTTCAAACTGTTAAATATAAATAATCATCTATTTGTTCACTACCTATAAGTCCTAGAAAAGAGCCTGAATCTGGCCAAGGAATTTCACGCATGTGCCCTCACCCCTCTTCATTTACTATATCAATGTAGGGACTAACAGGGGATTCTCAAAAGTTTGTAAGAAACATTTTAGGATGAATATTTGATTCCACTTTATTTTAACGGATTCCCCGAAAGAATTCTCCTTCCTCAAGCGTGTGAAGGGCGTATCCCAACGGTAGGTGGGAGATGAATTTCGGTTTGGCATAGCCAAAAACGTTTGATAAACTAGCCATATGAAGTTCTTTGATAACTTGATATAGGAGGTTGCAGGAAGAAAATAGAGTGCGAAAACCAAGCTATTCGGTTCCTGCGTAAAATATCAACCGTACCCAGAGAGCATCCAATCGTTGGACATCTAGGGGTGGAACACCCCGACGTAACGCTCAAGGAGACGAAAGGTTGCTTTCGTCTTGGAACTGAGAAGCTCCCACTTCAAGTTTTGCTAAGTGGCGAGTAGTTCACATCTACATTAATTGTTCTTTTTATCTACAATTTCAACACTCATTGAACTAAACCATATATGACCAGTACCTTTTAAAGACACTCCTACTGATAATGTTTCTATATTTTTAGGTACATCTAAAATTACAAAATATTCTTTCCACGAATTTTCCACACTTAAGGAATTAGAATTTATATGATAAACCTCCCAGATATCTTTTTCCTGTTGCTCAGCCCTAATCCATAAACCGGCATATTCTTTAACTGACTTTGTCATTATCATCCCTGAAAATTTAACCCTTTCACCTACATATAGATGTTTATCCAAAAAACAGTATGATGTACCATATCCTTCGTGATTTTCTAAAGAATACAAGTTTTTTGAAACTTCATTTGTATATTTCACATTAATATCATTATATAAAATATAATTACCCGGATTCCGTCCACCTAACATCCATTCTGTTACTTTACTAGTCTTCATTATTATACCGCCTATTCATTTATTTAATTTCATTAATCAACTTAACCTAATTTGAATTATACTCATAACTACTATGTTTTTTTTGATAATTTTTGCTAAATGCCATCACAACCAACAACTTCTATATTTAAGCATAACAGTCGTTGATTTATTAATAACAAATAAGCCCCAAAAGATTATCTGGGACTTCCTTTTCTTCTATTCTTTTTTATGTATTCATAAATACTATCCATAACAAATTCTTCGTTTTTCTTCCAACACTCTTCCGCTTCCTCTAATGTACAAATTTTTATTAACTCATTAATAGCAGTATCTTTTACTAAGAATGTAGCTACAGTACCTGTAGATTTTGAGTGTTTGGCTATTACTGCATCTATAATATTATCCATTTCCAAAGAAAAATCCCCTTGAATATCTTGTTTTAGCATTGCGGTTTCGGATAGTTCTTTTAATCGGGAATTAAGCATATATTCTACATAACCCATTGGCGAATCTATATCTACACGGAAGCGGATATCATCAATAATTTCTAAAACCAATTCCTCATGTTTTTTCCATTTTTCTAATACTGTAGGATATACTTTCCCTTTACATCGCTCTTCAAAACGTTTAATTTTCTGTTCAAATGTATTTGGTTGCTGAAATTCATCTAATTTTTTTTCAAAATGAGCTAAATCCGTGTCCTTTCTTTTTTGACTACGTATGATAAATCTAATTTTTTGTACCTTCCTACCTAATTTAATTTCTTCAAATTCAAAAGATATATCAGTTTTTTGATTTAATTCTTTTTGGGAAGGTTTCAATACACGCTGTTTAAAATTTGCATAATTAGGATATACATCAATTGCATCTAAGTAATATCTTAGATTCTCAAGGCTAATTGTCCGCTCTTTTATATGTTCATATTGTTTTAATAACTCATAAATTCGGATAGCGTATGTACTTTTTAATTTAACAACATTAGCCAATCTATAACTTGTAAATTTACTACTTAATTCTAATAAGAATGGCTTCAATAATGGATCAAAACGCAGATCAATTGTCCCTTTATTTTTGTTATAGATTGCTGAAGAAAGCCAAGAGACTTGTATTAACTCTTCTCCTATCCTAATTTCAATTACTTTAGACACTAATTCCTTTGTAATTTTACTTAGCTCCGTATATTTCGTTGACCCACTTAGACCAAGTAAATCATGAAATTGTTTAATTGGAAATGTATATGTTTTAAAATCCCGATCACTTGGTTCAATATTACTTGCCAAGCA
>NZ_JBNTQO010000033.1:0-15979 GCF_050630465.1 Bacillus basilensis
TTTTGTATTAAGAAAAATCTTTCTTCTGTATCGTGGGCAAAACACAAAATGATAGTTAATTAATGACACGGTTGTTTGGGTTCTTCTATAATCATTCATCACGTTTGCATTGTGTCAGTTAGATTATAAAACTGCAACACGAAAGATAAAAAAATAAAAGATACCAATATTTTGGATACTTAGAGTGCCACAAACCTTGCGATTTTTAGTAGCACTCCTTATCCAACCTCACTTTCATCCCATGCCTAAAGGCGAGGGGCTTTCTCGTTCGGGAAAGGCTGTAATCCCCCCGTATAAAAAATAAGAAGCCTCTTTTTGAGAGACTTCTTATTTTTTATACAAACGACATACATAGGTTAAATATACACAATAAGATTAGGATGCTGAACCTTATTGCAGCTTTATTATAGCATATAACCTCTCATTTTTGTTTGATAATTCCAAATAATACAACTTTATCAATATTTGAATGCTTATTTACATAAAATACAAAAAAATAAAGCCAACTAAATATTTACTTATGGGACCAACACATGCAAAAACAGTTACCGTCCTATTCATAGTTTTGAAGATTTGTCATCTCCTTCTTTAAGAATACTTTAAAATTCAGATAGATTACCGTATATCGAAATCTTATGTATGCAGAATTACATATCAAATCTCATTGAAAATCATTCTCGTTGTAACTATAATGGTTTCAAGGAGTGATATTTTCACTCCGGTTTCAAATCTCACAGTATATTAAAGGAGGAACTAGCATTATGAAAAAAGTTATTTTAGCAGGGGCATTAGGAATTGCAGTACTATCAGGTATGAACTTACCAGGAGCAGAGGCACCTAAAGCGAGTGCGGCAACTACAAATTTAGATATTCAAGAAGTTACAAAATATTACTCTATGAGTTCCTATGAAGTTTCTCAAAAAGAATCATTTAATCTTAATAAAGGGGAAGAGCTTACAGTCTTTGTACAAAATTCCGGGTTCCCAATTTCTTATACAGTCTTTGATGCAGATAATCAAGTAATTGGCACATACAATGCTAATTCACCATACGGTCGCGTCTTCAAAGCACAAAAAGATGGTAATATTTCCGTTCAATTTCAAGCAGGAGTAAATTCTTCTTACATGAAGAAAATGAATTTCACAGCTAAATTTGCAGTGTCTAAACTGAACCAACAATAAAAAATTGAACAGCCCTCTTTAAAAGCAAATTAAAAAGGTATATCCCTTGAATGGGATATACCTTTAACTTTAGTGAATTTTATATTGACCAGATAACTGCTCTTGCGCCATACGAACTAAACGTTTTGTAATTTCTCCACCTACTGAACCATTTGCTCTTGCTGTTGAATCCGGTCCAAGTGTAACACCAAACTCCTGAGCAATTTCATATTTCATTTGTTCAATTGCACTTGCTGCAGCTGCTATTAAAATTTCGTTTGAATTATTATTTTCGCGAATTTGCATTTTTTAAACACCTCCGTTGAATTTGGTAATATCATGCTCTATTACCAACAAAATATGCAAAAAAATTATTTAGCCATTATATATATACCTAAGCTTTCATCCCTCTTTAGAAAATAGTAATCACTTGAAAGGCATATAAGACATGGCTTTCTTTTTTATATAGAATTTATAACTTAACTTCAAAAGATCGTTATTTATAATTACATTTACCCAACAATATTTTCGAACTTTTCCATTGTATTACTAATTTCAGTTTGATTATTAATCACTTCTCTTTGCAATTTTTCAGTCACATTCCTAACAATAGTTACACCATTTGTGATACTCTCTACATTTAAATTTATTTTTTTTATTGCACCATCAACATTACTGGCCAATCTTCTTACCTCTTCTGCTACTACTGCAAATCCACGTCCATGTTCTCCTACTCTTGCCGCTTCAATTGCTGCATTTAAAGATAAAATATTAGTTTGGGAAGAAATGTCCTTAATCATTTGAGCGATTTCACTTACTAAATTAATCTGTTCTTTTAAAGATTGTAACGCTTTCATATTTTCCTTAGAATTAATGTCTACCTTACTTCCTAAATCTATAGATAAATTCTTTAAATGTGAAACAACTTCTCTTGTTTGATTTTCACGATTTGTAATATCCGTTGCAATTTTTAGTACAGCATCTACTACTCCTTGTTCATTTTTAATTGGAATATAGGTAGCCTCAATCCAAGTTAAATTGCCTTTTTTACCAACTCTCTGAATTTTCTTTTGAAACTTAATTCCCTTTTTTAAATTCTCCCATAACTGATTATATTCACTACTATTTACAAAATTATAGGGACAAAATTGTTTATGTACCATGTTCTTCATTTCACTGATTGTATAACCCAAAGCTTGCGCAAAGTGATCATTTACCCAAATTACCTCTGTATCTAAGTTAAATTCTATCATTGCTAGATTGGATTCCAGTCCTACCAAAATCATTGTTTGATCTAATACCTGAGTGCTTCCACTTGATGAAATATTCATAATAAGACTCTCCCTTTTTATCCATTATACTTATTATAATGATTTATAAATATAAATAAAACTATAAAAGGACCTACTTGTATATGACAAGAAATAGGTCCTTTTATGATTTAAATTTCAAAAGCATAAAAATATTATAAACGGATTTTAAGTTACTTTACGCCCACTTGATTCCAAGCATCTTCTACTGCTTTATATGCTGCACTACCATAGCCATCATAATCAGCTGCAGATTGTAATAAAGCTGTACGAGCTTGTTTAAAATCACTTGTTGGTGTTAAATAAGTTGTTAATGCACGATAATAGATCTTTTCTGCTTTCTCTTTACCAATAGCATTGATTGTCAGATATGCGGCCTTATTCGGAATACCACTATTAATATGTACTCCACCGTTATCGCCTTCTTCAGTTGCTGGAAGATATTGATAATCTCTCATATGAGAAGGTTGTCCATATTTTTCGGGATTTGATAAACTACGAAGTGCATCTCCAGAAATACCAGGCGTATACACAGTTTCTCCTAAATCCCAGTTTGCAGGATCAACAAAATATCCAAATACATCAGAGAACGATTCATTTAATGCGCCTGATTGATTTACGTAACGAAGATCAGCTGAATACTGTGTGACAGCATGAGTTAATTCATGTGCGACAACATCAAGAGAACCAGAAAGCGGAATAAATTCACGTCCGTCACCATCTCCATAAATCATTTGCTGTCCATTCCAAAATGCATTGTTTACATCCACTCCATAATTCACACCAGAACGAATTGTTTTCCCTTTTCCATCAATACTGTTACGATTGTGAATATTTTTATAGTAGTCATAGACTTTTCCAGCATTATAATGAGCATCGACCGCAGGTCCTTGATCTTTATTTATCCAAGCATTATCATCATCCAGAAGACGATAGTTAACTGGATAATCTGCATCACTATGATTTACTGTAAATGTTTCAATATAGCCTCCATTCATAGGCTTTGTTGTGTCTTTTAAATAGTATTTCCTCTTTACACTATCAAAGGTTGTATTCAGTTCTTTCCGATCGCCTAATACTCCATATCCATAACCTTTTTGAGGGCTATCTGCGTCTGTAACTGCATTATATGAATCTATGATTGATCCATCTTCTGCATTCACATAGATTTGCCAGTTTGCTCCGTAAGGTTTAATAAATTGCAGTTGCACCTTAAACGTTAGATAATACTTTCCGTCTTTTTCATATACAACTACATCTGCTTTTTCATTTGTAGATTCTAAGCTTTCTTTTACTTGGTCTAATGTATTTCCATCTACTTTTATTAAGGTATCATTTTTTGTAAGTTTAATATGTTTCCAAGCATTTGAAAGGGCTGTTTCTTTTGTAATTTTTGCTTTTGTATTACCTTTCAGACTTTCTGCAGCAGCTGGATGAACATCTCCATTTACTGTTGTTACCTTGCCCTCTTTATCTGTATGAACAATAAATTGTGCACCATCAACTGGCACTTTATTTACAGACCTTGTATAAATATAATGTTTCATACCTAAATCATCAGATTTTACTTCTTTCAGTATTAGATCCGTCTGTGGATTTACCTTAAATAGTTCTTTATTTTCTTCTAAAAACTCTTTCACTGCTTTTTGAGTTTCTACCTTCTTATCAGATAATTCACCTGAAAGAAATGATGGACTTCCTTGTTCCTCATTCCAATTCTTTTGTTGCACTTCCATTTTATCCATTACTTCTTTTTGAGATGCTTGTTCTTCTGCAAACGCAGTTGAAAAAGGCGCACCTACCATTGTTCCTGCAGCAAGTAATGTAATAACAGTTTTTTTCATACATCTTCCCCCTTCAATATAAGTAAAATAAAAAGTATAATTACAAACTTAAATATACAATTACTTTTAAAATATTTATATAAATATGAATAATTGCATATTTATATAAATAAAGTAGTGTCTATTTCTAAAACAAACTCAGAATATTGGAACTAATGAACGGAAGGTAGATTTCTAAAAAATGAGTTAAAGGTATGTTTTTGAAGACTTCATCTATAAAAAACGCCTGCAGATTTCTCTAGGGGTATTTTTATGATTTATTATTGATTGATTCCTTTTCTATCTACTATTTTCTTATAACAGCCATATTTGACTACCTGTCTCACATTTTATGCTCCTATTTGCTAGCTAGGGAGCATTCCAGAACCAAATTTTAATTGTGTCATATTTATTACATATTAGAATTTCAAGAGGGATTATGCGGATATTAGAATAAATTAAAATAGTATAGAAATAAAATGAAAGGGGCGTTACATCATGAGTTATAAAAAAGTAGTGTGTACTTGAAATTTTAAAAAGTTAAGTAACTTAATTTTTCGTTTTAATAGTGTTTTAAACATACCATATGAGGATGTGAGAAGATGAAGCTTGCACAAAGAATTTTAATTATAGTTGCATTCATTTTATCTGTATGGAACTTTTCTAATGTCAATGATGTGTTTGCCGAGGAAGTTGAGTTTTCAGGTTTAACTGCCCCTATCGGGGTAAATGTGCGTGATAATAAAAATTCAAACGGAAATATAATAGATGTTCTTCAAGGAAATCAAACCGTTTATTTCAATGGCTGGGAATATGGAGAAAGTTTAAAAGATTATTGGACTGGAAGTATAGATAATCGCTGGTTTTATTTTTTTAAAAACGGTAAAAAAGTATATGTTGCTTCGGCATTTATAAATGGAAATCCACCTAATTCCATAACAACTATTAAATTAAATGTTCCTAACATTAAACAACAGCAGTCTAATTGGTGTTGGGCAGGTACTTCAGTATCTGTTTTAAACTATTTTGGGCAACCAACTACACAACAACAATTTGTAGGATATGTAAAGGGAGGCTTATACAATTATCCAGCTACTTCTAGAGAAATACAAAATGGCCTTATTTATTTTGGTTTAACTTCAACAATTAATAGAGGAACTCTTTCTTATGATGAGTTTAGAAGCCAAATTAATAGTAATAAACCAATGATTACACTAATTAATTGGAAAAATGGAGGGAATATTGGTCATTTTCTTGTGTTAGATGGTTATTTTAAAGGTATGAATAATATGAACTATATTACCTATATGGATCCTTGGTATGGAGATCATTATCAACATAACTTTGAATCATTTAAAAATAACGATAGATTTTGGTGGAATGAAACAGTTCAAGGCATTAGTAGAGGATATTAAATGAAAATAAGGAGGGACATAAGTTTATGAAAAAGATACTGAGAACTATAATTTTAGGCTTATTTTTAAGTATTGCATTAATAAGTATGAATAAAATTGCTCAAGCAACGGATAATTCTAAAGAGCCACCTGAAAAGATAGCATTAAAAGATTATCAAAATAGTAAAAGCACCCTATTAAAAGATGGGAAGCAACTTTATCAAAATCATAATTTTACATCTAACTCACCTTTAGAAATATCCACATTTTTTTTCCATGTCTATGAAATACAACAACAAAATATTATAAATAATGACTCCCAAAAACTATCCGAATATTTATTGCCTACAGATGAAAAATTATGGTTTATTTTAAATAAAAACAACCCAGAGGGATTAATTTTCACAAATGAACAAGAGCCTATACGTATGGGGGGAGAAAAACGTAGTAAGGATTTATATGAAATCTATAGGTCTATACAAACAAACGTAAAACAAATCAAAAAAATTATATATATTGAATTTGAAGGACAAGGATTATTTGTTGTTTCTCACGAAAATGGAGAAGAAGTATATGCGAGTGAAGGTGCTTCTTTTATTTTAGGAGTTCCATCAGCAAAAAAAATTAATCCTGATGAAATTATTTTAAAAATGAAGGAAAGAATTCTCTTGTCTCAACAATAAGATTAATGAAGGAAGAAGGGGCCTCTTTTGGTAATCCGTCCCCTTTGTAAAGGACATTTTAAAAAAGTTAGGCAGTCGTAAGAAGATGATTTCTGTATTCAACAGGAATCATCTTCTTTAAATTCCACTGATACCTATGCTGACTATAGTATTTCATATAAGCTTTAATTTCTTGTTTTAGCTTGGTGAAAGAGGTATAAGTTTTTATGTGGATATTGTTCCTACTATTAACTACACACATCTCATGCAAAGCCTCGCTACAACATAAACAAATTCATCTTATGACCGCGTTTCTTCTTACGAAATTAAGTAATTGTTTCAATAGCTGGTTTGGGAATCATAGAATTACTTTCTTTCTCAGCCCTATTATTCTGTTCTTTTGCCTAAAATTCCAATATCCCCATTACTTCTTTCGTAAATAGTTTAAAATCAGTTAAATGTTTTTCAATAATTTGACGAACAATATCTAAATTTACACTTTGATAATCATGAACAGCAATATTACGAAATCCAACCATTGCTTTTAACTTATTTGCTAGATCAGCGTTAAGTAATCCTGCTGTAACCAATAAGTCAAAGGCCTCTCGACTAGATTGGGGTAGTCCTAATTTTTCCCCTGCAACAATATGCATCGCTAAATCAATACTCGCTTCACAAGCTCTTTGTATGTTCAATATTATTGAATCTTGTTTTGTAAAGTCCTCTAAATTTTCAGGGTCATTTCCATACACATCTTGAATTCTTTTTATACAACGTTCTATTGTAGAAATTTTATTTAAAATAACCTCATTCTTCATATATAGAACCTCTTTTCTTTATATCATCAAATACTATCTGTCGTTCTTCATTTAATTTTGAATACATTTTTAAGGTCTTCATTTCAAAAATGACCTTACGTTTTTCATCCGAACAAAATATTGTCTTTCCTGTATGTATAATCTGAGCTTGAAAAACTGTAGAAGCTTCGGATAAATCAACTAAATCAACATCTCTATGAACAATGTTAGCTAACTCCTGTGCTAATAAAAAACGTTCATAGTTCCCTAAAGTTGTGTCACTTAAATAAGCTATATCAATATCACTATCTTCTCGTTCTCTGTTCTCAGCCGTTGATCCAAACACAATTATCCAATAGGGATTCACCGTCTCTTGTAATTTTTCTATAATAGCTGTTATCATGCTTTGAAAAATCATCTCATTAATCCCCCTTAGTATACTTGAATTTTATTATATCATAACCAATCATCAATCCTTTAAACTACTACAAATACTTACACAAAACTAGAAGCTTATTTCTGACCTAAAATTATTATAGTTCAGGGGGTAGGTATGTTGTAGCCTTGAACTATAATAATTGTTTATAATCCAACACTTCGCCTGTTAAATGCCTTTTATATTTTCTTCTTGCAAGAGCAAAAGGCTGACAGCGTATGTCAGCCTTTTACTTTTATAACTCTGAAGAACTTTAGCCTATTTTAATATAAATTCTAATAATTTGAGGGTATATTACTCTAACAAAGACTTATATATTAATCCACCTTTAATTTTTCTTTTACTTTTGTAGGGAGTTCGTCTTTCTTAATCTCTTCCCAAGATTTCACACCTTTTTTCTCAGAGTAATATATATGTAAAAATGCTTCTTTACGAAGGTTTTTTAACGCTGTAAACTCCATTTCTTTCTCTTTACCATCCTTATCAAATCCAGGTAATTTATATTGGTAAGTCGTATCCCCATTTACATTTTTCTCTTTTAATTTTTCACCATCTTTGGTAATTTGCACATAATATGTATCTGTACCAAGACGATTTAAATTACACCCCGATAACAACACAGTAAACATCACAAAAACACTACACATAAGCACTATTCGTTTCATATTACTCACCTCATATCTTTTCTCACAAAAATTATATCCTAATCTATTTGCTGCCAACATTCATTTCCATTACGCTAACATTACGTTTTTGTAAGGTAGTAAAAACAGCATAAAATTAAAAGGATATGAATTCGTATTTCTATTGAATCCATATCCTTTGTTCTTATTGAGTAAACTATTTTACCTCATTCTAAATAAGAGGTATTTTTATTATTCTGGGAAAATGAAATTAGAGTTCCCTTCACTATTATCGGAATCCTCTTTCGGGAACGTAATAGTAGAACCTTGATTTCCTTTATTTATTTCTTGCTCTTCAGGAAATACAATGGAAGAATCATTACCTAAGTTTGGTGAAAAACCAAGTTTAGATAAAATGGCTTTTAAGTCAGGTAAAACACCAATTTTATCAGAGATTGGATCGTTAGATTTCGTTCCAGTATTAGGGTCACTTAAAATATCCCTAAGCTGGCTTGGTGTATATACTTTTCCCTGATTATTTTTTGCAATTCCTTGAATTGATGCAGCAGCACCAGCAATAATAGGCGATGCACTAGATGTTCCAGCAAAACTAGATGTATATAGATTTGTTGTAAATTTACTTGGTTTAGCATCTGTAGTATCAACTGCATTCCCCCATCCATACACATCTACTCTACTACCGTAATTAGAGAAATATGAACGTTTATGAGGAACCCTTGCAGAAGCTGCTCCAACCATAATTGCCCCTGAATCTTTAAAATCAGGACTATTACGATTTAAAACTTGTTTACCATTACGGTCTCTGAATTGATCTAAATCGTTTCCGCCGTTTGCACCTGCTTCAATAATAATAATTCCTTTATTTGCTCCCAGACGAATTGCATCAAATATATCCGGTTTTACTTCTACAGGAAGATAGTTCTTATCTCCATATCCATCGTAAGTTGCTTGTGCCTCTAGTAAAAGAATATCTCCAGCTTGCATATTGTTAACCGCACTTAAAATAGCATCAGCTGTATTATAATTTCCGTTATCCCTAATTTGAGATACAACCTTTACCTTAGCTTTGGGTGCGATTCCAATTCCGCCTATGTTATTATCCTCTGCCGAAACAATTCCTAAGACTGAAGTACCATGATCATGGTGCTCGCTTTTATTCTGTCCAGATATCAATTCAATCTTTTGATTCACTAAATCCTCATGACTAAATAACCACCCATACTCCATATCTACGAATGTAGTCCCTTTTCCATCCCCACCTTTTATGCTCCAGGCATAAGGTGCATTAATTCCTAATGGTGCTGGTTCAAGATAACCTTGTCTTGTAAGTCTAGGCTCATCATATGGGTTAACAGATAAATTTGGTAAACGCTCTTCTGGTGACGCCTCTTCTTCCTGTAAATACGCCGTTTCAACAAGAGATGATTTCTCAATTTTTGTAAGTAACGCTTGTACATCAATACCATCTTGAGTTTCTACAATATAGTAGTTTAGCAAATTAGAAGAAATATGATCAGAATCTTTTATTTCTTTACCTAGATTTTTAATTTCTTTAGGATTTAAAGAATTAAAAAGTCGATTTATAGTTACATTTGGATATTCAGCTAAAATTCCAATGAATTCAGGATCTTGTTTTTCTTCTTTAATGAATTTTTCTATTCCATCCTGATATGGTAAATTCGCTTCATTTTTAAATTTTAAAATTAATTGTTTAGTAGCTTGCTTATGTACAGTAGAATTCAATTGCTTATTTGAATAATTGTAAGTAGCTGCGTAGGCAACTTCTGATTTTTCACTTGGAAGTATACCACCTACTCCATTAAATGCTGTTAATGCAATTGAAGAAACTAGAATTCCCTTAAAAATTTTCAAAACGCGCACCTCTTTTTATTAATATGTAATTATAAAAAAATGTATATTACCTAATTTCTTTCTAGAAATATATTTTATATGTAGGTCTATATTTTCAACTCCATTCATTCTTAAATATTTGTTTATACATCATTAATAGAACTAACTCATGTCAATCCAATCTATTAATTCAGTTACAAACCTGTAACTATTATAGTTACAGGTTTGGTGAATAGTCAACCTTATATGTAATTTTGCATTAAAAATCATAGATACTTCTATAAACTTACCCCTAATTATTGTAAGAGAGATTGAGCTTCTATCATTTTAAGTAACTGCATATATGTAATATAAAACATATATGGGGGGTTAAAACGTGGTAATTTCAAGACAAGATTCTTGGACTAATGATAACGATTTAATTCTCGCATCAACAGTACTTCAGTATATTCGTAACGGTGGAACACAGTTAGCTGCATTCAAAGAAGTAGCAAAACTACTAGCTAGAACACCCGCAGCTTGTGGATTTCGTTGGAATTCATATGTGAGAAAACAATACCAAGACGAAATACAACAAGCCAAACAACACCGAAAAGTGGGAAACAACATTCCTCTCTCCCCACCAGAAAAAAAAACAAACTCTTTGTCTATTACATTAGATGACATTATTCTCTTTCTACAAAATTATAAAGATGTGAATGAATTGACAGTTTTACAAAATCAAATTGAAGATTTAGAAGCGGAGAATCAATCCCTTCTACAACGTTTAACTATGTATGAAGAAGAGTATCGTATGTTACTGAACCATATCGATAAGACAAGAAATTTAATTGTAGTGGATTAAACAGCATAACTAGATTGATGTTCCTGCAAGACTTTAACTCTCCAAAATTGCTATTAATAAAGGCAATTCAGTCTCTTATAATTAAAAATACACATACATAATGTATGTGTATTTTTAATTTAACTATTTTTAAAAGAAATATTTAGTCTATATTACATCTTTTCTAATATTTCTTGTCTTTCACACCATTTCGTTAGTTTTTCTAATGCCTTTTTAGATAAACGTTTTGTTTTATAATTACAAAACCTAGATAATGTAGACGGAGAAATACTAATTTCATCTGCTATTTCACGAATGCTTACTTTTTTTTCATTGTGTACTTTCAGTATTTGTTCACGGATCTTCTTCTCTATTTGTTCGACTGATTCTACAGTCTTCTTTACTTCTTTAACAACTGTTACTTCAGGTAATTGTTCTTGAAGTCCTTCTATACTTTTCTTTCCGATTACCCTATCCATTGATTGCAGCATTTCCTCAGGCGGTAAAATCGTTATTCCTAAATTAGCATAATAGTTTTAAACCAATTACGTTTCCCAATTTATTGTTCATCAAGTGGGTCACTATATTCCCAATGAGAAATTACTTTTTCATTTTCTAAATCCATTAGAACATTTTCTAACTGTTCTCTAATACGATTTGGCTTCCAATCTTTTGGAATATCCATTACTGCTAGCAGCCCTTTGTCCCCGCCTATAGAATATGGTTTTTTCAATGATTAATACATTTGGTTAATTCTCCATTGCCATGTTAAGTATCGAATTAACCTTTTATGATATTTGTGTCTATAACTATTGTATTCAAGTGCTTTTTTAGACAATAACGCTGTTGTATTATTTGATCCGTATAAGTAATTGGTTAAAAAGCTGCCTGGCTTAATACGACAAGACTCAATGCCCATGTATTCATTAGTAACACTATGTCTCCACAATACAACTGAATCTAATACAAATAACCTTTTGATTACTTCACGTTTTAATTCTAAACGTTCTCCATCATCATCACGGTCATTTAATACTACTACCTCATTATCATCATTTAAATAGATAAAAATGCTTGCTAAAGCCGCAACTCCCTTTGCTATTTTAATTTTATCTTCCGCTCTATAGTATTCTTTATTTTTGACTACTGTTTTTGGAATGTTACACATTTCTAAAACTTGCTCATAAGAAAAATCAATGAATTCATCTGGAGATTTTGCTTCGTTTATCCATTGTATTGTAATTGCATCTAAACAATCTGCCGTTAAATCATCCATATTACTCATTACATCATCGACAAGGGTATTCCACCGAGCAGCTTCTTCTATATTTGTAAGTCTTAAATCTTCATCTTTGTGTGAAGAAAGCTGAGCTACACCATTAAAAGAATTAGTTTCAATAGGATATTATAAAACCTTACTTAACTCATCTTCTTCAAATTGATTTTTTGCAATCCCATCTCTTAGCTTATAATAGACAGCAGAGTTATTTACCTCATAATAATCCTCATGGTTTACTATGCTTGTCTTATCTATATTTTGATCATTTTCTACTACTATGGAACTTGAAGGTGCTACATCTTGAAATTCTTTTTCTATAAATCCTTCGATTTCTTTATATATTTCTTCCTTATAGGAATCAATTTTCGCATAAATTTGTACTAATGTAATACCGGATTCTTGCTTTTTTTCTAGCCAAGACACTAATACAGTATATGATGAAGAAGCATGAGGTGAGGTTAATACTTTATTATTATTGTTTTCAACATCTTTAAAGTATGCATTCCACTTATTCCATACTAGTTCATTTTTTTATAAATTGGCTCAGAGATTAGCAATGCATCTCGAAACATTTGTAATAAGTTATCCACTTTATATTCCTCCCTAAACCACGGATTACAACAAAGTAGTTTTCATTATAAAATTTCTTACTACTATTATATTTAATTTATTGTAACAGATATTTACAAGATTTTGAGCTTTGCTTTCCCTTAATCCTCAATCTGCAACATGGTTGCTCTTTCTCTTCCATATTTCTTCTTTACTTGCATTCCTTTTGCGCTTTGCTTTCCCTTAATTCTTAACTTGCAACATGGTTGCTCTTTCTCTTCCTATTTCTTCTCTACTTGCATTCCTTTTGCGCTTTGCTTTCCCGTAGTCCTTAATTTGCAACATGGTTGCTTTTTCTCTTTCCTATTTCTTCTTAACTTGCAACACGTTTGCGGTATCCTTAACACAAAAAAAATCATAAAATTCTCTTATCCCTTGATACAAATAGGTTCGTGAGCTGTTGCAAGTTGCTATTTTTCTTCTTAAAGGAGCATGTTTCAACATTTTTCATTTTGCTATAATCAAAATTGGCATATTTTATAGTATTTTGGCATATATTTCTGAATTTGTAGAACGGAGGTGAAAAAGATGGGAAAATCATTTATAATACGAAATCAACGTAGCTTAAATGGGGAAACAACCAATGCGGTTGTTGATTTGAATTAAAGTTTAATCAAAAAAGCTCCACAAACCCATATTATATGATAGATAAGAAGACTCCATTTTGAAAAAGATTAATCAAAATGGAGTCTTTTCTATTCAAATAAACATTCTTTTTTATAAAAAAGTTTGATTAAAATTCACTTAGAATTTTTTAATTAAAAGGATAAAACATCGTAACCTTTTTTTAACGTCGCGACTGTATTTAAAAGCAACATTTGGTCATATGAAAGATGAATTAGATTATAAAGATTGTCAAACCTTTGAATCCCTTGAGCTCAACATAAAGGATTATATAGAGGAGTATAATTATAATCGTTATCAGTGGACATTAAAAAAGATGACTCCAATCGAATACCGGAACCACCTTTTAAGTGCTTGATTTTTCAGGGCTTTTTTATTATTACGTTACTATGTCGTATTTAATTACAGACTTACGGCATTTGATCCCTTAAATCAGCTAGTGGAATAACCTTATCTACAAGCCATAACTTCTTATTTCCATCATAAATTAAATTGATTTGCATCAATGACATATTTTCAGATGATATACCATTGATAATCATTTTACTTTTAACCTTAGCAAGTACGTTTGCTTTGGTAGTATCTATGAAAGCATAGTACAACTCGCCACCAATGTACTCTGATTTAAAAGCTACCTTTTTCTTATCTTTTTCCTCTGCAGTACTTGAAGCCGGTGGATTTGGTGCACCAGGAGGTGTCAATTCTTTCTTCGCATTTGGAGTTATATACGCTTCAACATTTGTAAGATATGATTCTCCTTTACCAGTATCATATGTTCGAAATGCTTTCAAAAATCTCTCAGCTGCTTCCTTTACCTGTTGTTGGTTATTACTCTTTAAAGCTTGCAATTCTTTCTCCGTATCCTTATATTGTGATTCTACTTTTTGTATTTTCTTAGACAGCTTTGCCTTTTCATCTTTAAGTTGGGCATTATCTGCATTTATTTTAAAATTCAATCCTATGCTACCTATAAGCAATACGATTAATAAAATTGTCGTTTTTTTCATTTCACCCCTCCTATCTTGCCACCTTACCATAACCCGCAAAATGCTGTTGCCAATAAGGATTACTTAAATCTGCGTAACCAATTGGATCTCCCGCATGATACATACGATTATTACCTACATAAATTCCAACGTGTGAAATACCTGGTTTATAGGTACCTTGGAAAAATATTAAATCTCCTGGTTGTGGATCATTGGTTCGCTGTGTAATTTTAAATTGTGTTTCTGCAGTACCATTTAGATTAACACCGGCCTGCCCATATACCCACTGAATGAGTCCACTACAATCAAATGATGTTTGTGGAGTTCTTCCTGCCCAAACATAGGGCCACCCCTGATATTTAATTGCTTCATCCATTACCTTTTTAAATAATTCATCTCCGCCGGCTACAGGTCCACCACCACTACCACCTTGATAATATCTTAATACATGTGGAACATAGTCTGGATCACCATAACACCAATTATTGGCTACTGCTTCTGCACTTCGCCAAGAAGCACATTTATAACCAGTTTTTGCTGTCTGTTCTGCTGAAAATGCTCTTGCATTCGCGTGTGTATATCCACCGTTAGAAAGTGCATAGTTTGCATAACCAGTACCATAGTTATAACACTGTAGTGTAATATTTGGATCGCCGTTGGATTTTTTATGACAATCAGCAAAATGCATTAAACCATATTTAATACTTTCTTCTGGATCTGTAAAATATCCTGGACCATATCCTTGTGATTCCGAACTTTGCATTACATCCAATTGAGTCCCAGAACTTTCTTGTTGAATAAGAGCTAGTATTAATGGAGTCATTGCTTCAATTCCATGTTGTGCTGCATACTTTCTCACCAATGGCTCCCATCTCATTACTTCAGGGCTAACACTTGCAGTACCTGGTGTAAAAGGACCACCAATTTCCCCGGGACTGACTTCATCCTCTCCCATTGTAGCAGTTAATAAAAAGATGACTATTCCTAAACCTGCAACAACAGCCAGAATAACACCGGCTATTATTAATAATGGCTTCGCAACTGCAACTGTAGCTGCCTTTTGAGCTACCTTAACCGCTACTTTCTTACCAACTTGTGCAACTGCTTTACCCGCTATTTTGGATCCTTTTCCAGCCGCCTTTCCTAAAGAATGGCCTGCCTTTTTCAAGGCAGGCTTAGCATTCCCTAGTTCAGCTTCAGGATGATGTTCATTTTCAAAGTCGCGATTTGGTTCCGCACTCAATGTATAAACCCTCCCTCACGAGCTGAATTATTTTGGTTTTATCGTTTCTTTTGCTTTTACATTTTTTAAAGCTTCTTGTTGTGTTTGTGCTTTCGTTTCAACTTTTTTAATTGCTGCTCCTTCTTTTACCTGTTGCTGATTATTCACTTTAGGAACATTTTTTGTTTGTTGTTGATTAACTGGTTTTACCTCTACTTGTTTTTGTGGCGTACTTACATGTGAAGTAGTAACTGGTTTACTTTCAATCGGATTCGCTGGTGTTGGTGTTGGTCCTGACTGTGGTGTTGTGATTGGTTTGCCCTCCACCGGATTCGCTGGCGATGGTGTTGGTCCCGACT
>NZ_JBNTQO010000034.1:0-15721 GCF_050630465.1 Bacillus basilensis
AATGCTTAGTCATTCAAGAATCCCATCCGTTACACCGTAAGGTGTAGGACTTGCGGCTTTAGCCGTGGGAGTGTCAATTGCATCAAATTCTAATGATGTAGCTAAATAAGATTTTAGCGGAAATTTATAATAGCGAAGATTTTAGAAGGTTCATCTATAAGTTTTTTATCAGTCGAACTTAACTAATCAAAATCATATTGTAAAAAGGTCCGACTGTCCTACAGTTGGACCTTTTTATATATTTAATTAATTGTATTAAAATTTCATAAATTTATTTAATGGTTTATAGCGTAAAATTACCTTACCTTCAATATCATTCAAAGATATAAATCCTATTTCTTTAAATCTACTGTCTAAGCTTTCTTCGCGATTATCTCCTAATACAAAAATTGTATCATTCGGAACCTTATCGAAACCGGAAATATTTTTTAATGAAAAATCAGCTGTATTACCTTTTGCGTATAGATCTTTTACCACAAGTCCATTTATATAAAGCTGCTGTGATTTATATTCTATTGTATCTCCAGGTAAACCAATTACTCTTTTTATAATTGTTTTATTATTAGAAGTGTTTTCTAGGTGGGGATTAACAACAACTATATCAAATCTTTGCAGATCGTCTATTGAATGGGTGAGGTGATTAATTAAAACCTTGTCATTATTAAATAAGGTATTTTCCATAGAGACTCCAGAAACCTTATATGGAAAAAAAACGAACTGTCTTAGTAAAAGTAAGGTAACGCCAATTATAAATATTAATATTGGAAAAACAGAAATTAGACGTTTTTTCAATTGTAAATCAAACTCCATTCTGAGGGTTTATAATATTCATCATAACATAAAATTAATGGATTAAATATTCTGAATATTGTTGTTTTTATAGATGCAATTTGTTAAAATTAAGTATACCTTTTTTAAATTTCAATTTTTTATATCTATAACCACTATAGCCCTTTCGGGGTTTCGATTTTCAAAGATAGTTTAAGTTTTTTACTTTTACTTTCTTTTTAAATATAACTCCGAAAAGGGCTTTTTTGCGTTTTTTGGAGAACATCACATTGTGAAAGGATGAAGAATTTATGAAGATTAAGAGATTGTTTTTAGTGTTAGGCGTTTTAGCTATGATGTTTGTTTTTTATAACACCTTTATAAAGGATGAACCTCAAACAGATGCTTTAACTTCAATCAAAGTAGAAGATTTGAAACAAAAAATTCAATACGATTATTTGTTTGAAGATGAATTATCACAAAATGTGATTAATGACTTAGGAGGGCAATTCAAATTAATATTTGATGATATTGATAAGAACGGCCACTTAACCATTTATCAAAATAAAAAAGAACTAGAAATGTTTTTAGGAAATCATGTAACTACTGCAGAATTAGCTGATGAATTTACATCAGACTATTTTAGTACAAATAAGAACTACAAAGTTACTTATAAAAGTAAGCCAATTCTATTTAATTATGAAAAACCAAGAACAGTTACAAAAGTAAAAAAAGGATTGTTTTTGGTAAAACAAAACGACTTAATCCTGGAATTTAAATATGCACCAGAAATAGATGGATTTCGGATTTCTGAGATTACATATTTAAAATAAAAAATTATTTGGAGGGTTTTATTATGTTGCAAATTAGAACTGTTATTGCTGATGCATTAAGAATTGATGATGAAGTGAATGGTTTTTTGAAGTATTGTGATAATCCTGGAAAAATAGTTAAAAAAATAACACCGAGCGGGTTTATGGAACGTGAACAAGGCCAACCGCTTTTGGTTATGGTAATCGAATATGAAGAGAAAAATTAACGGCAGTTATGAAAAAGACGAGGATCAATTCCTTGTCTTTTTTATTTTCTAAGAAGGGTGGATATATCGACTATGAAAATAATAAAAAAAGCGCCCGTCTTTAATTACAAAGAATTTGAGAATTGTTTGTTAGAGATGGATAATCGTGAATCAGATGTGGCTAATTAAATGGTACCTATTGATTTAGCAAAAGTTCTAAAGTTTATACTTGAAGGTTCATTTTCGGTTAAAGAGCTATTGGATCAGAACTTTCAACCTGAATCTATAGTGGCAGCTGTTGATTATATGTGGACTAAAATAGTTGGAAATCATACTATTTTACACAAGATTACAAGGAATGATGCAGTGGATTTCGTTGAGGAAAAACAGGTAGCATTTGAGATACTGGAATTCTGTATTCATCAAAGTTGTAGTGTAATCTACAGCATAATTGATGGCAGATTGAAAAAAATAAATAATAATCAGGCTTTCGAATTATTAGAAAGTGTAAAAGTATCGAAGAATTTGATTTGTTAACTTGAGAAAGTTAAATAACAGAAAAATTTTCTGAATTTAAAGATAAAACAAACTTCATTGTGATATAATTTAGTTGCATTTTTTTCTTTTTCTTTTTTATATCACTAATTACTTATAACCTTTCGGGTTAATGAAATTACACAAAAAGGAACTTTATGTTACTTTATTTCATTGTGTAAACAATTCATTTTCCTGGAAGGTTATTTGTTTTTGCCTGAAAGGGGTGATGCTATGTCATAAGAACTAATTAGTAAATAGAAACTGCTGCTGCAATGTCAAAAGTTTTTCGAAAAGGGGTGCATATTATGTTGGTTACAGTAATTGTGTCAGTTGTGGCTGGTATGGTCTCAGGGTTGGCTAGTCATTACATCACAAACAAAAAGTTTTTGTTGCCTCGTAAGAGCAAGCTTGCATTTCACCCGGGTTTCTTGGGAGAGATGTTTGTAGGAAGTATTGCTTCACTCGTTGGTGTTGCAATGTTTAACCCTGAAACAATGATGGATATTCTTCAGACGAGTATTCTTGCTGGGATTTCAGGGCAAGCCTTCCTGCTGCACAATCGCTTGGCAACGGAACAAGTAAAAACCGACGAGATTCAGTCGATTTCAAAGAAATTGAACGAACTCGAAAAAAAGAATAAGGAATAATAGAGGAGTAATCTGGTATAAATAGAAATAGAGAGATGAGGAGATTTGGTTATGTAACGGCCAAATAAAGTGAGTTGAGTTGAGGTGAGCCCGATGTCTCGAAAGGAAGTTTTTGATTATCTAGATGATCAAGAAAAGGAAGATTTAGCAGAATGGACAGAAGAGCTTAAGAATGCTCAATCTACGAAAGCGGTTATACTTTATTCAAGTAAGATAAAGGAACTGCTAGGAAAGATTGAACAACGAATGATTAGTTCAGGAGAGGAAGCAGCGACGGTTAGCTTCTAATTGAATAGCAAGAAATAGAAAAGCTGGTGGAGGATTTATCCATCAGCTTTTCTTTATTATTAAAAAAAATTCTAAGATAACAGAGAAGATGGTTGATTTGCTTTGTTATTAAAAAATTAAGAGGAGTGTTTACAATGAGTACAGATTTATTACAGCAATTATTAGAGGTTGATCAAAAAGCAAGAGAACAAGAAAGAATTCATTTAATACAAAACTTTTTTAATTTAGGTGTTTCAGTTGGAATCATAGCTGAAGCAACTTCAGTAAATGTAGAAGATATAAAAAGGATTGTTAATAATTAAATAATAAATGTATAGAGTTAAAAACTTATTTAATTTTCTGTTTGAAAATATAATAACCATCTATCGTATATCAGATAGATGGTTATTAAAATTGTTTTAAAAACTAGCAGAGTCTTTCATTAAATAGTCTGAAGGCAACATCATATATTTGGATAGCACTTAAGTTATTCTTTGGGAGTACTCTCTAAGCAAAAATTCTTTTCTCTAAAGGTAGTTATTTTGAGCAGTTTGTACAAAATTTCTTGCTGCAGAGGAGTTGGATTTTCTTAATTTGATGGGCATGTAGGATGACCCCTATATGGTGGAGATAGAATCGTAGCGGATAAAATAGGAGAAAAACTAAATGGTCTAAAAGTATTGTATTTTAATATTAAAATTTTAAGTGTAGTCAACTATATAAAATGTAACACTGACGTTCCAGGGGATTATGTTGAATACAATAATGAGGAGAAATGGTTTATGTCTATATTATTTTCTCTTCCAATTACTATATATTTTTAGCATACTATTATCTATAAGGAGGGAGTGCAGAAATGGAAGAAAAGAAAGTGACGTGGTTAGAACTCTTTTATGATTTGTTATTTGTGGCGGCAGTGACGGCTGCGACTCATGTTTTACTTCATGTTGAAGATGGTCAAATCCATGCAGAGTATTTAGTAAAATTTGTCTTAATTTTTATTCCGATCTGGTGGGCTTGGGTAGGGCAAACCATCTTTGTTAACCGGTTTGGAAAAGATTTATTTCATCAAAGAATTTTTTTGATCCTGCAAATGTTTTTTGTCCTAATAATGACATCAAGCTTATCAGTTGATTTTGATCCTTATTATCTTTCTTTTTTAATTGGCTATATTGGCTTAAGGGTCGTGACTGCAATTCAATATCTTGTTGTCCAGCGTATAGAAGAGGGAGCTCGAAAAAAAGCAGCACTCTTTTTAGGAAGATATTTTTGGATTGGAATCGTTATTTCATTATTATCCGTCTTTTTTGATTCTTGGATTCGATATGCTGTGTTATATTTTGGGATTCTTATCGATATTATTGTCCCACTGCTTGGAAGGAAGTGCTTAGAAAAGGTTCCTACAAATACAGCCCACCTGTTAGAGAGATTTGGTCTATTTTCCATTATTCTCTTTGGGGAAGCTCTTGTAAGCACTCTTGTGGTCATTCAACCTAAACAAGGAAATTGGGATTCAATAAGCTTTGCGATCATTTCATTTATCCTCATTATTTCGATGTGGTGGCAATATTTCGATAACATGGAGAAGAAGCTCGACAAGTCTAGACAAACTTCTGGTCAAATTATTATTTACGGTCATCTATTTATTTTAATGTCTTTGAGTATGGTTGCAGCATCCATTAGATTATTATTTTTACATGAGGCCTATTATTCTTTTATCTTATATTTTGTTTTTGGTTCTGTATTGCTCTATTTCCTGTCAACTACAATTGTTTTTCATCAATACAGGTTTGAACAACACCGCTTGAACATTTATCATTTGTGTTTGTTTTTAGGAATTTTAGCAGTCTTTTTTGTTATTAATTTAATTATAGTAGTGCCGAATATTGTGATAATAGGACAATTAACCTTATTTTTTATCATCTATGCTAAATTAACAAGCACATAAATAAAAGAATCAAATAAATTAGTATCAAACTATAATACTGGTTTATATATATATTGGTAACTTTTACATTTGATATTAAATCTTATAATTCACGGTGACTCTGATGCAACTGTACCTTTTTAGTTAAGTGGAAACGCACATATGAATCCATTCCTGATAGTAAACTTGCTCTAATAAAGGGTGTCCTCATGGATTAAACGCAACTCATGCAAAAGAATTTAATGAAGCATTATTAACATTTTTAAAAGAATAATCTTTGAGGAACTACCATAGGCGGTTCAACAGCAATATCAAGAATAATAACAAGAATTTATCGATTAGGGGTTTTCCAAAAAGAGTAGCGCTATGCTTAATCTTTTGGAAAACCTTCTTTACATAGTTTTTTTAGGTCTCTTAGGGGAATCGTCACAGCGCTTTCAAGTTAAGAAATAAATTCTTCCCATAAACGAAAAAAACGAACTGAACTTCTATGGACAACTATGAAAGAATGAAATTTTCGTTTTGGGGCAACCAGTTTCATTAGCTTGATGGGCATATTGGTGGAACCCCGAAATGGACATTTGAATAGATAATGCCTTCCTTAAAATAACCTTAATTAAAACATAGTTTTGATAATATATGGAAAATAAATGGTACAATTTTCTGGTATAACCTAAATAAAATTTATTTTAGAAAAGGGGTAGAAGGGAAATGTTCCAGAAGTTCAAGTTTTATTTAATGAGCATTTTAATTAGTTCAATGTTAGGCGGAATTATTATAGGTGCTAATTTCTTGGTCCATAACATATATAATTTAGTTGCAGGTAAAGAATATCATTTTAATATATGGTCTTCTATTATTATATTTAGTGTTGTATTTATTTCGGGTTTCTCGTACGCGTTGAAGAAGGGGCCAGATATATTTGTTAATGATTAAACCAATAGCAATTATTGTAGGCGCTGCCGTGATCTGGATGGCGTCTTGTTTGTTGTTAAGGAAAGATAACAAAACTAAATTTCCTTAAAATGAAAAAAAACGCTATTCTTTCTGTAGAATCATAGGAAAGGATGGCGTTTTTTTATGTCTGTTTCTGTGTCTGACGAATTACAACTATTTGCTCAAGAGATTCAAATTTCTTGCGATCATTTATCGTTCCAGATAACTCAAATTTCATTAATACTGGTACGTTGTATTTATCAGAAATAACATCTGCACTCTTTGCAAACATATCTCCCCAATTGCGATTACCACTCGCTGCAACGCCCCGTAAATGCTTGTTATTCTTAGTTAAGAAGTCTTCTACAAGTTGTGGCACTTGACCAAAACCTGTTGTGTAAGTAACGAGTATAAAATCTTCTTCAAGGAGTAAATTATCAGTAATTTTTACTGACTTTATATCAGGAAATGATTTTATAAACCGTTCAACATTACTTATCTTAGATGCAAATGCCACTAACATAAAAGTACCCCCTTGACTATTTTTTAAAGCAGAAAAGGGGCATATTCTAATTGAATATAACCCCATTTTGAAACTATAAAATTAGGTTCTCACCCAGGTTCTAATTACTGATAGTTAGTTGTTCATTTAGGTCTTCTATTATTGATTCTTTAGTTGATTCCATACCGACAGGAATAACAACTCCATATATAACTCCCTGAATTAACCCATCTGGATAATTCGGAGTATCTTTAACCCGTTCTAATAGAAATTCAGCAAATTCTTCAATTGTTTCATCATCTTGAGCGTAAAATTGAATGTTTCCAAGAAGGACTAGTTCCGGAGTCTCTGAACTCTGTTGCATTGGCACTAGTTCCTGCATTAACGGTTGACGTATTTCTAGTAAGCAATAATCTAAAAATATGCCTATTGTCGAAATAACCATAGTATCCATGAAAGAAGTAATAATCAGATCTCCTTTCATTCCATAAACACGAATTGCTGCAGCTATTTGACGATAATCTTCGCTATTTAAATACCCTTGAAACTCACCATTTAAATATAAACTAAATAACTCATTATTATTTTCAAACATATTATAATTCCTCCTTATTATCTTTAATAATATTTCTATCATCTTCATAATGACTTGCTGCTGCATCTGAAAATTGGTCCAACAGAAAGTGAATTTGTCTGTCTAGCAGAATAATATCGTCAAATACATGACTTCCAAAGTACATGCTAATTGATGTAATACTTTCAAAGTTAATGCTTAATTCATATTGCCCGATCTTACTGTTGAAATAGAAAGTTGATTTTTGCTGTGTGTTTTGCAATTTATGTCGTACTTCTGTTTTTTCGAGAAGTTTTCTTTCTTCAAGTTTCGGGGCGATAAAACGATATATCGCTTTAATTAGACTAGAAGAGAGTACTTCCATCATAAAAGTAAATATTTCTGGATTCTTTTTGTAGATGCGATTATAGGAATCTAAAAAAAGCATAGTTTTTGTAAATTCAATTTTTGCTTTAGAAAACTTTTGGATTTCAGTATGTTCGTGAATTAAACAACTATCCCAGTAAGTTTCATTTAGCAGCTCAATAAAATTAGTCATCATAACTCCCTCCATAATAAAAACTCCTCAAAATTGAGAAGTCTGTTTATTACGCATAAATGCGTTTAATATTTTCTTACTGTGCTTCTAGTAGAAATTCTTCGTAGTCTTTTCTCAAAAGTAGATGTTGTTTTGAGATGATTTCTTGAATGTCTTCATGTGTTAGATACTGATTTTCAATCAGAGTTTCTTTTTTTTATTCTGGCCATGTTTTTCCGCATTGATCTAATACGAATTCGTTAAAACTCATTTACTCTCTACTTTCTAGACAATACAAAAAGCCCTTCAAGGATACAGGATAGTAAGAACTAATGCAGTTTGCATTATATTCTTCTTTCAAGTAACCCGAAGGGCTTATGTGTATTGAGATTGATTTAAAAAATTAAAAAGGTGTATACAACAAATAATATCTCAAATTTCTGAAAATGTAAATTGATTATAAAGATTTCATTTTAGAGTTTGATAAATATAATTTGTAAGAAGTAAATATGAAAAAGTTAGAGAATTATCTTAGTTATTAAATAGATTCTGCCTATACTTTAAGTAGAGCCCAATTTATTAAATTTAAATAGTTTATATGTTCATATATAGAATTTTGAAGGGGGTAAATTGTAAATGATTCCAACGTCAACATATGTGGCTAAATGGGTATTAGATGACTTAACACTTGCATCAAGACCGAATCAGGGGATCAAACTAAGTACATTTAAAAAATTAGAGAAACTTTATGTAGAATACAGAGAAATGATTGAGGGGGATACTAGCTTTGAAATCACACATTATTTGCTAGAGTTTATCAATCCGCATAATCTCTTTGTAGTAAGAGAGGGTTACTATATATTTGATAATAAAACGATGAAATTTATTAAAGTATCGAATAACATCCATTTTTCAAATCAAAGCTTAGCATACTGTAATAATGGAGTTGCAGTGGATTTAATAAACGGAAAAATGCATTTTTTAGAAGGACATTATTATAAAGTTAAGACCTCATATGTTGATTTGTTAAAAGGAGAAACTATCCCTGTAATGGTACTAAGTCATTTAGATAATAATGTTGGAGTATCGGTTCCTTTGACAATGTTTAATGAGGAAAGAACTTTTAAAATTTCAGAGAGTTATATAGTGGATCTCACCTCGAAAAATTGTAACAATGAGAGTGAATTTAGTGAAAAGGGAAACGTAGTACGATTTCTAAAACCATCTATTGTGTAGTTAAGTATATATGTTAATTAAATTCATAATGAATTTAAGAAGGTGATAAATTTGTCTTTTGAAATGTATACAGCCTTTCGAGGTAAAGTAATTATAAAGGATGAATATAAAGAAATGGTGGAATTAATAAATATAGGAGGCTGGGAAGAAGCGGCGTTAAAGTTTCCATTTGTTAAAGAATATATAAAAGTTAATCGTAGTACAGACATTCCATTTACAAAGGAACAGATAAATGAAGCATTAGCAGAAGATGATTTTCTATACATGAGGTGGCACGTAGGAAATTGGGAAGAAGAGAATGACTATTATACGAATTTAAAAGGTAATGAGTGGTCATTTATAGCCAATTTAAAGAATTACAGAGATACAGAATATAATGTGACACCTATTTCATTATTTATGAATTTGATATTAAAAGAAGTAGCAGAACATATTATAAAGCTGGAAGCTTGGTATGGTGAAGCTGATGAACCAGAAGAATATGTTTTTGTTAATAACGAATTTATAAAGACGTTGTAGCAGTAATGAATTATTGCTGCTTTTTTATTATTAAATACACTAAAATTATTGTTGTTGGCTTTATATATATTCATTTATAATAGAATATGGAAAATTTTACACTGCAATAATAAAGGTTTTATTATACAAGAGCTGGGAGCAGCTCTTTTTATTTTGCTCAGGGGGAGTGTGAAAGAAAAAAGTTTATGTTAGTGGCGAAGTTAAATGATCTAATAGAGAATAAAAAATTACAATTAGTTGAACTAGTAAAAAAACATGGTTTTAGTCATACGAAAGTCCTCCATTTAAGTCAGGAAATCGATAAATTAATTAATAAGTATATGATTATAAAAAAGGAACCCTATAATAGTAGGGTTCAAAGGGAACAGATACATAAAATAAATAAAGAGAATAATTTAATTATATAAGAAAATTGATACCGTAATATTGAGAAAGTGTAAAACCTTAATTAATTATTTTCGTTTGAAAAGTGATGTGATTACTATTTTAAAGTTAAGAACAGATTTAATAGAGAAAGCCGTTAAACTAACTCATATAAAAGAAGACACCAATGTTAGTAAACAGGAAGTTAATATTGCATTTAATTTATATGAAGAATTACAAAAAATAAACGAACCTAAGAAATTTAAATTTTATCCTTTTAATGAAAAGGAAGCCAGTGAATTCTCACTAGCTGATTTCTCGGAAGACGCTAAAAAATTATTAGTTTAAGAAACTGGGTTTTAGAAGTACTACCTATTATTGATTTGTATAATCAGGTTGGAAATTTACCTCTAACAAGGGAGAATGAAGACTTTATAGAGTATCTTAAAGATTGCTTTAATACTTATATCTCTGGGTTAGAGAATATTTGCAGTGCAACATTAGAAACAGTCATTACCAAAAAGGATTTAAGACATGCAAAGAATTTGTGTGAAGGAATTATTTATTCCTTACAAGAATATTATAAAGGTTTTCCTTCAAAGGCTTCTAATGAATTTTATAGGGTTTTAAAAAATAATGTATCTAAGCCAAATCATTTTAATAATATAAAAACACTTCAAAACTTTGACAATGAATTCCTCTATAAAATGCGAGTCGGTACCGATCATGTATTTACAAGTGAAGAAATGTTTCATATTCAATAGTCAGCACAAATAGATACAGTATTCCTGGGTTACCTTGTATCTATTTAGGAAGCTCACCTTTAATCTGCTGGGAAGAACTTAATAAACCTGATTTAAATACGGTTCAGACTTCAGTATTTAAATCGGATGATATAAGTTATATAGATTTATCTACACCACCTGTTGTTTTTATAGAGAAGATAATTAAGAAATTCTATGATTTCGGTACAATTATGAAAAAACGCTTATTTGCGGAGGAGTTAAATGAACCAAATGAAGTAATTTCTTATCTAATTATTTGGCCTTTAATGGCAGCATGTTCTGTGCGTGTAAAAAATACGACTAACACATTCAAACCAGAATATATTATCCCACAACTATTATTGCAGTTTATAAGATATGATGAGTTTTTTGATGGCGTAAGCTACTTCTCAACTAAAGTGGATAACTACTCTGCTGCAACAGCCGAACTTTATAAAAACTTTGCCTTTCCTGTTCAAGATGGAGCAACTAAAGGTCTTTGTCCAAAATTACAAAGTAAATTTGATGTTTCCGATGCAGTACCGTGGAATATGTTTCTGTTGTATAAAGATTCACATCATTGTGATCCCCAGGAGGGAGAGGAACGAGTTGAACATGAATTTATTGATGGAATGAGTTTATTATATTCTTCTACAGATTTTAGTAGGCTTGAAACTTTTTTACAGAACAAATTTTTATTAGAAAGATCTAATTGATGTTCGTCTAGAATGTGGGAGTTTGACCGATTTGTAGATTCAAATGTTTAGGATACTAGAAGAATTTGTGATATATTTTTTAAGTAGTGCACAAGTGCAAAATCACAAAAAAAGATCACCTGTTAAATTTTATAGGTGGTCTTTTTTTGTTTATTAAATATACTTTTGATTGAATTAGTGCAGGGTTCCCGCCAACAAAACGCAAATTTCGTACGTTAAGAAGGTTCCATAAATGGTATTTGATGTTTAGTATGATACTTTATTTTGGCTAATGTGTTTTGGAACTGGATTTTAAACATATTTCATTCGTTTTTAATAGATATAATTAAAGTTCCTTAAACGACTGTTTTCGATACTTATACAGAACCTAAATCGAATAGAAATTAGTAATTAATCAATAATAAAATTGAAAAGGCTGACATATTATGAATTAGTGAAGAAAAAATGTTGCGCCTTAAATAAGAATGAGTTATTATCTAAGTAAGTAATCAATCAATAACTAATTTTAAGGGGCTGACATATAATGAATCAGAGAAAGGAAAATCGAAAGGAAGAAATCCTTGAAGCTGGATTAGAGGTGTTTGCAGAAAAAGGTTATTATAATACTACTACAGCATTAATTGCAAAAAAAGTTGGTATTTCTCAACCTTATATATTTAGATTTTTTAGAACTAAGGAAGAATTATTTGTTGCAGCTCTGGAAAGAGCATACGAAAGAATACTTCAAACATTTAAAAATGTAGAATCAAACCCTGAGGATATTGTTATTAAAATGGTTGAAGTATATGAAAAACTGTCTATATCATATCCTAATGAAATTGCCTTACAGGTAATAGGACTATCAGTTACAGAAGATACAATAAGAAACTGTACAAAAAAAGGATTGTCTCGTATTAGAAGCTATATTTTGGAGAGATTCCAATCAGCGAATGTTCCAAATGCAGAGAAGGAAGTAACAACTTTCTTAGCTAGAGGAATACTTTGTAATATTTCTTATTACTTAGATTTACCAGAGCTCATTTATAATTAAAGAAAATAAGCTAACCGATTCTATTCGGTTTTTTATTTCAAATTTAGTTATTGATTGATAAATAACTGAATTAAAAAAATAAAGGGGGATTTATAATATGGAAAAGGCAATTGTTTTAGGGGCAACAGGTGGATCTGGTCAAGCGGTTGTATCAGAACTATTATCTAGAGAAATAGAGGTTATTGCATTTGGGCGTTCAGAAAGCAAATTAAAAAAATTAATGAAAGAACATGGTTCTACACCTTTGTTAACATATAAGTTAGGCGATATTTTTGATTATAGAACTATCGTAGAGGCTGCAAAAGATGTAGATGTTATATTTCAATGTGCGAATGTTCAATATCATGAAATGGCAGATAAGCTCCTTTTACTTGGAGAAAATGTAATGAAGGCAGCAGATATTTTAGATAAGAAAATAGTTATTGTTGATGGAATATATGTTTACGGTCACCAAGTAGCTAAAGGAGATGAAAATCATCCAAAACAACCTCATACAAAAAAAGGGAAAATTAGGGTTGAATTTGAAGAATTAATATTTGAAAATAAATGGAAAAATGCAAAAGCATTAATTGTTAGATTACCGGACTATTATGGTATAACTTCGCAGAATTCTTACTTGCATCCTACATTGACTGGACTAGCAGGAAATAAAATTTCTATTTTTATTGGTAATCTAAAAACACCAAGAGAATATGTCTATTTACCAGATGCGGCAAAAATGATTGTAGAAATTGCAAACAAAGATGATTCTTATGGAGAAAATTGGAACATTCCAGGTGCTGGATTGATTTCAGGAAAGGAAATAATAAAATTTGTACGTGAAATTACTGGGAATAAAAAAATTGTTATTCCATTAAATAAGAATGCAATTCGTATAAGTGGATTGTTTAACCCAGTTATGAAAGAAGTAGTAGAAATTATGTATCTTACAGAAGAAGGATTTACTTTAAGCGGAGAAAAATATGAAAATAGAATAGGTAAAATAGTAGCCACACCATATAAAGATGGGCTAAAAGAAACGTTAAACTCCTTAATGAAAAACTCTAAAAGAATAGAGGGTTAAATGTAGAACAAAATTAGAAGTAGAGAATAATAATTTATTTAATATTGATTATAAGTTATTGATTAATCAATAACAATAAAGGTATTAGAAAATATACCCTTTATAAAAAATATTTATACATTCAATAGGACAGCTAATGGATTCTTGTTATTTACCGTAAAATACGGATTAACACGCCACTTTCAATTAAATTTTATTTTAATTTTACAGAAAAATCGCTTAGCATACGAAATTCGCGTTTGGTTGATGCTACGCCGCGCAGAGTTTTTATACTTATTTTCAATAGATAAAACTACATGAAAATAAAAAATAAGTCAAAAAGTGGAGAATTATTTATCTGAATATATAGAATTTTTAACAAAATTTCATAATTATGTTATATAATGATGTTAACAAACCATATTTTAGGCATTACCCCCGATTGTGTAGAATAAATAATTTTTCGATGAGCTAAAGTATTTGGCTAAAAGAACTTGTAGCGGGGCCTGCTACAAGTTCTTTTATGTTTTTAGTAAGACAAAATAAGAAAAAAGGAGGGAATACAAGTATGACAAGAAATTTTAAGAAAGCAGCACTTAATTCGTTAGATGGGAAATGGGGGGTAGGTATAGGAGTATCAGCTTTATTCTATTTTGTACCAACCTTAAGTGCATCAGCAATCGCCACTTTTATGTATTTAATATTTGCACTGTTTATCGGGATAATTGGCCCGGATGTGTTATTTATTTATTCAATTGGTGGGGAACCACAAGTAGATCCAACAGCACTTGCTGTACTTATTCTAAGTTATATTGGTTTAGGTGGGGTTTGTTTCCTAATTTATAGTGTCATACAAGGTATCTTCAATTATGGATATTCTGTTTTTACTTTACACTTAGGGAAAAAAGAAGATGCTAAGGTAGACGATGTATTTTCGGGATTTAAAAAGAAGAATGTGTTTAAATCAATGAAATTGGGGCTGCTGCAAGCTATTTTTCTTTTTTTATGGAGTCTCTTATTAATTATTCCAGGTATTATTAAATATTTTTCTTATTCGATGTCGTATTACATATTAGTAGAGAATCCTGATTATACAGCAAGTGAAGCATTGAGAGAAAGTAAAAGAATAATGAAAGGACAAAAACTAAAGTTATTTGTTGTTTGGTTATCATTTATTGGTTGGTTTTTATTAGCTGCATTTATCGGAATGTTTACATTTAATCTATCATTTATTTTTATTTCTCCTTATTACAACACAACTGTCTCACATTTTTACTTAGATTTAATTAAAAAGCAGGATATTGGAGAAGCGAAGGTAAGTATATAAATAGAAAAAAAGTATGTTTAAGGTGAAAAATATACGTAGTTGACAGTGGATATGTGTTTAAGCATATCCACTTTTTAATATTATATTAAAAGTCTTAAGCTGCTGGTTATATCCTGATTAATATGATTTGAGTTAGGATACCGCAAACGTGTTGCAAGTTAGATGAGATAGGGCAAGGATACCGCAAATATGTTGCAAGTTAGATGGAATAGGTGTAGCACTACATCACTTGTAAGCTACGGTTATATAGTCCTCCTGAACAAAGAATATCCCTTTACAATTATTTATGAGTATTTAATTCAGCTTTATCAATCATATACTTACCTACCGTTTGCTTTTAATATATCATAGTAAAGACAGAAATCGATTATGGCTATAATTCTATATAGGCTTTTTCTCCACCTGGAATCTTGAATGTATTTACATCAAATTCTTTAATTATATATACCTTTATCGCTTCAAAATCCTTACCAAAAGCGAGAGATGGATTTTTTAAGAAATATATTATTTTTTCCTTGTCATAGATTCGGGCTGTAATTATTTCTTTGTCCGAGTGAAACGATAAATTGACTCCTTTGTAAAAATATTCGTAGTATCCCTCTTCATCCTGCTCACTCTTATCTTCAAAAGGAACAGATTCAATATAATATATATTGCCATTTACATTTATTGATTTCATACAGCATTACTCCCTTTTCAAGAATATCCATAAGAAATTATATAGTCTCTGTCTATCATACCAAAAATAGGGAATCTACTTTTAAAATTTATAAAAAATATATAGGATCAAATTAAAATCTTTATATTATTTTTCATATTAGGGGTCACCATATGTGCCCATCAACTTAAGAATTTACACCCTCAAGATGAAAATTTTGTGTGTTTTTTACAGAAAACAACTAATTTTTCATCTTGGGGGTATTTGCTTTTCTTATCTTGATGGCAATGTGGCTGTACCCCACATCCATCAACTTAAGGATTTAGACTATTTTTGAAGTTAAAAGCACGTTACTATTTTCTTATGTTAATGA
>NZ_JBNTQO010000035.1:0-15667 GCF_050630465.1 Bacillus basilensis
TCTAGCATCTAAAAATAAAAATTGACGTTTCACGTTGTTTGTTTCGTTCAGTTTTCAAAGAACTTGTCTGTCGCTCATTTGCGACTCCCTTATGTTAACATCTCCGTTAGTTAATGTCAACTAAGTTTTTCATTTCGTTTGTCGTGTTCTGCGTTATTGCATCGGCGACTTGTTCTATATTACACCTCTAATCCCTAATCGTCAACATGTTTTTCTAAAAAAATATAAAAAGGCTTATTTCTTTTAAAATAAGCCTTTTTATCATATACCATTCTATTCGTTTATTATCTTTCTATAATTGGTAACGAGACGATAAACTGAATAATACCATCCTCATATTCAGCTCGAATACTACCACCTTGTAATTCAACAATACTTTTCGCAATCGCCAATCCAAGGCCCGATCCTTCTGTTACTCTACTTCTAGATTGATCTTTCTTATAAAAGCGTTCAAACAAACTCGCTAACTCTTCTCTCGTAAACTCTTCACTATGATTCGCAATTACAATTTGTATATCCCGGCGCTGCCTTTGAAGAGAAACTTTTATCTCCCCATCATCTTTACTATACTTAATCGCGTTCATTAATAGATTATCAAATACACGGACCATCTTTTCCGAATCAATCGCTGCATAGGCACGTTCCTCAGGAAACTTCTTAACAAACGTAAGTCCATGCTCTTCCGCTTGCGGTACTAACTCTTCTATTAATTGCTCCAATAACTCATTTACACATACTTCTTGTTTTTCTAACACAACTTGTTCATTCGTTAACTTCGTATACTCAAATAAATCTTCTATTAAATTCTTTAACTGCTCCGACTTCGCAAAAGCAATTCTCGTATACTCATCATGTTGTTCTTGATTTTCATATTTAGAATCTCGAAGTAATCGTAAGTAACCCATAATAGAAGTAAGTGGTGTACGTAAATCATGAGATACATTCGTAATAAGCTCATTTTTCTGCTTTTCTAATTTACGTTCTTTTTCTATATTATTCATAAGCTCTTCCGCCATATTATTAATATTCTCAGTTAAAGACGCAATCTCATCTTCACCTTTCTTCTCAATACGGTACGCTAAGTTTCCTTTTTCTATTTCCTTTACACCTTCTGCCATCGCTTCAATTTGCTTCATCTTCCTCTTTGTTATATAGAAGAAAGAGAAAATGAACACGAGTACACCAATTAAAAATGGGAATGGTCCTTCTTGCGTATCATACATTACTACACCATCTGGTATTCCACTAACGAACATATATAAATTCTTATCTTCTATTGTAATAGGTGAAAAAGCTATAAATTCTTTTCTCGTATTTTCAAATACATCTCGACCATTTGAATAGTTAATCGCAAATGATGCTGCATTACGAATCGTATTATGCAAATCGATTTGCTCTTCTTGCGCCTGCTTCGTTTTATATAAAACTTTACCACTCTCATCAGTAACCAATATTTTTAAAGCTCTAGATCCTTGCTCTAAATTTTGATTCTCCATTTCGATCATATCGGATATAGCTTCTAATTTATTTTCATGAACCGAACTATTTGCCGCTCCTTGAGCTTGGTGATTAATTCGTTCCATACCAGCCCGATAATCGATAGTCGCTTGACGATTCGCATTCTCAAAAAATGGCGCAGCTGCCTTTGCTGACAAAACTCCTAATAACGCACAAGCAGCAAAAGTAGTAATCAATTGAATTCTTATACTCTTCCGTACGCTCTTTACTAATTTCTCAATTAATTCTCTTGTTTTCCTTACATAAGTAAAAGGATTAAATATCTTTTTCAATCTTATACCCCACTCCCCATACTGTTTTTATATATCTAGGTTTCCTTGGATTCTCCTCAATCTTTTCACGTACTTTTCGAATATGCACCATTACAGTATTATCAGACTGGAAAGATCGTTCGTTCCAAACCTTTTCATAAATTTGCTCCGCGCTAAAGACCATACCTGGATTACGGGCTAGCAATTCTAAAATTGAAAATTCCCTCGGAGTTAGTTTCACTTCTTCTCCCTCTACAATAACTTTATGGGTTGAGCTGTTAATTTTCATCTCTCCAATTTCTAGCTCGTCCTCATTTTGTATAGCGAAACCATTCATTTTCATATAACGGCGTAACTGAGATTTAATTCTTGCGATTAACTCTAACGGATTAAACGGCTTCGTTACATAATCATCAGCACCCGTTGTTAATCCTAAAATCTTATCCATATCTTGCGTTTTCGCTGAAAGCATAATGATTGGCATTTCTTTTTCTTCCCTTACTTTCATACACATATGAATACCGTCTACTTTTGGCATCATAATATCTAATACGACTAGATGCACTTCTTTTTCTTCCAGGAGACGCAATCCTTCTTCTCCATCTCCTGCTTGCAGTACTTTATATCCTTCATTCTTTAAATAGATTGTAATTAAATTTCGAATTTCTTTTTCATCATCTACGACAAGTATTGTTTCGTGTGCCACAATATCTCCCCCATTACTTTTTTAATCCCTAACTTCTATTATAGGAAAACTTCTGAAGAAAAACGCTCGGAAATCCTTAAGTTTTTCTGAAGACGCAAAAAAGGTCTAGACTCCCCTTAAGTCTAGACCTTTCAAAAAACCCCTTTTATTTACGAACGTAGATGAAATATAGTACGAATAAAACTCCCATAACATACATAATTGGATGAATTTCTTTACGACGACCACTTACTACCATTGTAATTGGATAGAAGATAAACCCAATCGCAATCCCTGTCGCAATACTATACGTAAGTGGCATTGAAATGATTGTAAAGAATGCTGGTACTGCAATCTCGAATTTCTTCCAATCAATCTCTCCTAAAGAAGAAACCATCAAGATCCCTACAATAATTAATGCTGGTGCCGTTACAGCTGGTGTTACAACACTTAGTAATGGTGAGAAGAATAGTGCCAGTAAGAAGAATCCTGCTGTTACAACTGCTGTAAATCCAGAACGTCCTCCCGCTGCTACCCCAGCAGACGACTCAATGTAAGACGTTGTTGTTGATGTACCTAAGATCGCACCGATTACAGTTGCAATCGCATCTGCGAATAACGCTTTTCCTGCACGTGGTAATTTATTGTTCTTCATTAATCCAGCTTGATTCGCAACCGCTACAAGTGTACCTGCTGTATCAAAGAAATCGATAAAGAAGAACGTTATAATAACAATCCCCATTTGAACAGTGAAAATATCTCCAAAGTGCGTTAACGCCGCACCGAACGTTGGTTCTAGGCTCGGTATTGCTCCCACTACAGCTTTCGGAGTATCAATTAATCCTGTTGCCACTCCTAATATTGCTGTAAGGATCATACCGTAGAATACTGCACCATTAACTTTCTTAATCATGAAGATGATTGTCGTAACAACTCCGAAAATTGCTAGTAACGTTGTGCCCTTTGTTAAATCCCCCAACCCAACAAGGACAGCATCATTTTTCACGATAATTCCGGCATTTTGGAATCCAAGGAAGGCAATGAATAATCCGATACCTGCCGCTACTGCAAACTTTAACTCTGATGGAATTGCATTAATAATTTTTTCACGAATACCTGAAGCAGTAAGAATAATAAAGATAATACCTGACATTAACGTTCCAGCAATTGCTGTCTGCCACGGAATACCCATCGTTAACACTGCCGTATAAGCAAAGAACGCGTTAATTCCCATACCTGGCGCTAAAGCAATTGGATACTTCGCGAAAATACCCATAATTAACGAACCGATTGCTGCTGCTAATGCTGTAGCAACGAATACTGCACCCGGATCCATTCCTGTACCTGCCGGTAATCCTTTAACATTTCCAAGTGACAGCGTAGCAGGATTGACAAATAGTACGTAAGCCATAGATAAAAATGTCGTTAAACCTGCTATGAACTCTGTTTTATAATTTGTGCCGAGTTCATCAAACTGAAAATAGCGTTTCATCTTACGTTTCCCCCGTTATATGATTACTCGCCGCAATTCCCTAGCCCTCTTTTATCTATTAAAAATAAAAAAGGCTTCCATTGCATATACATGGAAGCGTTCTATGAATAAAGATAAGATTCCCCTCACCTTTATAAAAACGCCTCGTAGTCAAGCCATTTACGGTAGCTAGGTAGAAACTTTCGGGCCATATCCCCGATATTATACGACGGCATAATATTCACTTTTCGTTTGAATTACATACTCATATTAACTCTTGAAAGTATTTTTGTCAATTTAAAACGAACATTTTTATAAACTTTTATATTTTCGTTCGTATTTAACTTAAAATAAAAAAAGATCCATCTATGCATGAGCAATAGATGGATCTTTTTTTATAATACTATTCCCACTCAATTGTTGCTGGTGGCTTACTCGTTACATCATACACGATACGGTTAACGTGTTTTACTTCGTTTACGATACGTACAGAGATTTTCTCTAATACATCCCAAGGGATACGTGCCCAGTCAGCTGTCATACCGTCGATAGATGTTACTGCACGGATACCCACTGTGTAATCGTAAGTACGCTCGTCACCCATAACACCTACGCTACGCATACCAGGAAGCGCAGTGAAGTATTGCCAGATTTCGCGGTCTAATCCTGCTTTAATAATTTCTTCACGTAAAATCGCATCAGATTCACGAACGATTTCTAATTTCTCTTCTGTGATTTCACCTAATACACGAATACCAAGACCAGGACCTGGGAATGGTTGACGCCATACGATTTCATCAGGAATTCCTAGTTCTGATCCTAATACACGTACTTCATCTTTAAATAATGTGTTTAAAGGCTCAATTAATTTGAACTGCATGTCTTCTGGAAGTCCACCAACGTTATGGTGAGATTTAATTGTTTGTGCAGTTGCTGTACCACTCTCAACGATATCTGTGTAAAGTGTACCTTGCGCTAGGAAGTCCATTCCTTGTAATTTAGACGCTTCATCATCAAATACGTAAATGAATTCGTTACCGATGATTTTACGTTTTTGTTCTGGATCTTCTACACCTTTTAACTTGTTCATGAAGCGTTCTTGTGCATCCACTTTAATAACGTTCATGTGGAAGCCTTCGCTGAATGTTTTCATAACGCCTTCTGCTTCACCTTTACGAAGTAAACCATGATCAACGAAAATACATGTTAATTGGTCACCGATCGCTTTATGAATTAATACTGCTACAACAGAAGAGTCTACACCGCCACTAAGTGCGCATAGTACTTTTTTGTCTCCAACAGTTTCACGGATTTTCTCTAATTCTACTTCAATAAAGTTCTCCATGTTCCATCCTTCAGAACAACCACATACGCCGAATACGAAGTTTTTAATTAAATCGTTACCGTGCTCAGAGTGACGTACTTCTGGGTGGAATTGTACACCGTATAAGTTTTTCGCTTCATTGCTCATACCAGCAATTGGACAAGACTCACTTGTTGCATCTACTACGAATCCTTCAGGTAAACCAGTTACTAAGTCGCCATGGCTCATCCATACAACTTGCTCTTCTGGAAGGTTCGCATATAATTTTGATTCGTTCTCTACTTTAAGAACAGCTTTTCCGTACTCACGGTGATTGGCACGCTCTACTTTACCACCGAATTGTTGCGTCATAAGCTGCATACCGTAACAAATACCGAAGATCGGTAATCCTAGGTCAAAGATTTTTTCATCACAATGTAATGCACCTTCACCGTATACACTATTTGGTCCACCAGAGAAGATAATCCCTTTTGGATTCATTGCTTTAATTTCTTCTGCAGTAATTGTATGTGGATGAAGTTCACTGTATACACCGAACTCACGAATTCGACGTGCTATTAACTGATTGTACTGACTCCCAAAATCTAAAACGATAATTGTATCATGCTGCTTCTTCAAAATAATCACCCCAACGTTAGTTCTCGTATATAAATATTTTCACCAATTTGGCAAAAAGCATTACTAATATAATAAAAAAAGCCAGTCCTCCGCCTCTAGTCTCATAACAAAGAAAAGGCAGGGGTCTGGCTTTATAAAGAAAGATAGTCTCCGCTCTTTATAAATATACGACACACTGCCTTCATAGTCAGGTTGTTTACGGTAACCCGGTAGAGACTCTCAAACCTTATCTTTGAGGATATATGAAGGATCGTTTTATATTATCTTCCTAGATTCTAACAATGAAGTATCAATATGGTCAAGAGAGAAAGCGACAAAATTCTACAGAAATTCATTTCCTTTTCTAAAAAACATAAAAAAACATCCATTTCTATATAGAAATGGATGTTTTTTAGGACAAACGGAATTACATCATTCCGCCCATACCACCCATGCCCATGCCGCCCATGTCAGGCATTGCTGGTGCATTTGGTTCTGGTTTGTCAGCTACTACAGCTTCAGTTGTTAAGAACATAGCTGCAACAGATGCTGCGTTTTGAAGTGCAGAGCGAGTTACTTTAGCTGGATCTACGATACCAGTTTCAAGCATGTTAACCCACTCGCCAGTAGCTGCGTTGAAACCAACGCCTACTTTTTCGCCTTTTAGACGCTCTACAACTACAGATCCTTCTAGACCAGCGTTGATTGCGATTTGACGAACTGGCTCTTCTAGTGCGCGAAGTACGATGTTGATACCTGTAGCTTCGTCGCCTTCAGCTACGATAGCAGCAACTTTCGTGTATACATTCATAAGTGAAGTACCACCACCTGCAACGATACCTTCTTCTACTGCTGCACGAGTTGAGTTAAGTGCATCTTCAATACGAAGTTTGCGCTCTTTTAACTCAGTTTCAGTTGCTGCACCTACTTTAATTACTGCTACGCCACCTGCAAGTTTTGCAAGACGCTCTTGTAATTTTTCACGATCGAATTCAGAAGTTGTTTCTTCTAATTGCGCACGGATTTGACCAATGCGAGCTTCGATTTGTTGTGAATTTCCAATACCTTCAACTACAGTTGTGTTTTCTTTCGTTACAACAACTTTACCAGCGCGTCCTAAAGATTCAACTGTAGCAGATTTTAAGTCACGACCTAATTCTTCAGTGATTACTTCGCCACCAGTTAAGATTGCGATATCTTCTAGCATTGCTTTACGACGGTCACCAAATCCAGGAGCTTTAACAGCTACTACATTGAATGTACCACGAAGTTTGTTCACTACTAATGTAGCTAACGCTTCGCCTTCTACATCTTCAGCAATGATAAGAAGTGGTTTACCTTGTTGTACCACTTGCTCTAATACTGGTAAGATTTCTTGAATGTTAGAAATCTTTTTATCAGTGATTAAGATGTATGGGTTATCAAGAACTGCTTCCATTTTGTCAGAATCAGTAATCATGTAAGGAGATGCATATCCACGATCAAATTGCATACCTTCTACTACGTCTAATTCTGTTGTGAAACCTTTAGATTCTTCTAAAGTAATAACGCCGTCGTTACCAACGCGCTCCATTGCTTCAGCGATTAATTGACCTACTTCTTCGTCAGCCGCAGAAATAGCAGCTACTTGTGCGATTGAAGATTTACCTTCGATTGGTTTAGAAATCGTTTTTAATTCTTCTACTGCAGCAACTACAGCTTTTTCGATACCTTTACGAAGACCCATTGGGTTCGCACCAGCTGTTACGTTTTTAAGACCTTCACGAATCATAGCTTGTGCTAATACAGTTGCAGTTGTTGTTCCGTCACCAGCTACATCATTTGTTTTGCTAGCAACTTCTGCTACTAATTTCGCACCCATGTTTTCGAATGCATCTTCTAATTCAATTTCTTTTGCGATTGTTACACCATCATTTGTAATAAGTGGTGAACCAAATTTTTTCTCAAGTACAACGTTACGACCTTTTGGTCCAAGTGTTACTTTTACTGCGTTTGCAAGAGTGTCGACACCGCGAAGCATCGAACGACGTGCTTCTTCACTAAATTTAATATCTTTTGCCATAATAATTGACCCCCTTGGATTTTTTAAGATTTATATAATTAACCGATAACTGCTAAAATGTCACTTTCACGTAAAATCAAGTAGTCTGTACCTTCATATTTCACTTCAGTACCTGCATATTTTGAGAAGATGATAAGATCACCTGCTGCTACCTCTAAAGCAACACGCTCACCATTTTCAAGCACTCGACCAGTACCTACTGCAATAACTTTACCCTCTTGTGGTTTTTCTTTTGCTGTGTCTGGTAATACAATACCACTTGCTGTTTTTTCTTCCGCTTGAACAAGCTCAATTACAACGCGATCACCTAATGGCTTTAGCATGAACAATAACCTCCTCATTTTGTTATGTAAATTTTATTTATTAGCACTCAAGTCACCCGAGTGCTAACACACTTATAATAATAAATAATCTCAATTTCTTTTGCAAGTAAAAAAATCATAATTTTTTCGCAAATTACGCTATAAACTTTTCTATATAGAGTTCCTCTTCTTCTACCTTTACTATATGAATCGTTGTTTCCACTACTCGTATGTTACAATATGAAAGGACACCCTAAGTTGTTTTCGCTACACACACAACTTTCTCCTGTCTTCTATTATAATTTCAAATAAGGATTTACAAAAAAAACATAATTTAAGTAAGGTTTATATCGTAGGTAGCATATTTACATGTTATCCTACCTTATCTCATACACTAGAGTTAGAAAGGATGGTTAAACCATTTGAAAAAACAATATTGGTGGGTTATCGTTACATACATTTTAATGCAGTTATCATCAATTGCTGGATTACCACTTCTTCTGAAAACTGGACTTTATGATAACAGGGGATTTACTAGGGAAGAGAAATTTCAACTCATAACTGGTCACTGGGCGATCATTAGCTTCTTTATTGCATTATGTATCGTACTTTGGTTACTTAGAACAGATATTTGCGACAGACATTTAGATAAGATGCGTTCTACTGTTCCAGCTACGATTGGTTGGATTTTTATCGGGTTCTTCTTAGCATTTTTCTCGCAAAGTATTGCTGGCATGATCGAAATGTATGTATTAGGTATTAAACCTGGATCTGAAAATACAGCGAGACTTATGGATATCGCAAGAACGACACCTTGGTTCCTTATCGTTATTTCTATAATCGGACCTATTTTAGAAGAAATCGTATTTAGAAAAATTTTATTTGGTACACTTTATAAGAAGTTTAACTTCTTTATTGCCGCTATCATTAGTTCCCTTGTATTTGCGGCGATTCATTTTGATTTTACTCACTTATTGGTATACACCGCTATGGGGCTCGTATTCGCCTTCTTATATGTAAAAACGAAACGTATTATCGTTCCAATTGCCGCTCATGTTGCAATGAATACATTAGTTGCAGTTGCTCAAGTTTTAGTAAGTAACGAACAAATTCAAGAAATGATTAAAGAAGCTGAAAAAATGCAAGGCTTTATCGGAGGATTTTTAGTATGAGAAACTCACCATTGTTCATGGCTGCATTGTACTTCCTTCTAGGATGTATCTTTACACGCTTCGCCATTACGAACGTAACAGATACAATCTGGAATATGTGGACAATACTATTTGCAGTTATGGCAACGATTGATTTTAATTTGGCACTTCGCCTTATCTTAGTTAAATTCACAAAGAAAAAACAATAATAAAACGCAGAGGTCGCTTCCTCTGCGTTTTATTGTGGATAATTTTTCAAAAAGTAAACAAGTGTTTGTAACTCCACTGCTAAATCAATATGATGAATTCTTATATTGTCTGACACATTTAAGCGTGCTGGTGTGAAATTCAAAATACCATGCACATTTGTTTCTGCCAATCTATCGGCTACAGATTGCGCTACTGTAGCGGGTACTGTTAATATTGCCACTTGTATATCAGTTGATAAACGTTCTTCTAATTCATCTAAGTGATATACAGGAATGCCTCCGATTTCTGTTCCAACTTTCTCTTCACTAACATCAAACGCCATTTCAATTTTTGTATTATTGTTTTTCGTGAAATTATAATGTAAGAAAGCGGTCCCTAAATTACCTACTCCAATAAGCGCTACACGTGTTATATCATCTTGGTCGAGTGTTTCACGGAAAAATGATAATAAATAATTTACGTTATATCCATATCCTTTTTTCCCTAACGCTCCAAAGTATGAGAAATCTCTTCGAATTGTTGCGGAATCAACCTTTACCGCTTCACTTAATTCGGCTGATGAAACACGTTGCTTACCAGACAGAGATAAGTTTTGGATAAATCGATAGTATAGAGGCAATCTCTTAGCAGTGGCTTGTGGAATTTTCTGCTGCTCCATATAACCTCTCCTCTCTCCCTATCTTTATTCATATGCTTTAATCAAATACAGAAGTTTAGCACTTATTAAATTCCTTGTATAATAGAAAGAAGAAGTATTCTCTCTGTATTTTAAACTATACACTATTTTTAGTATGATTGAGAAATATAAACATGGCAAAGTTAAGAAATTATTTGAGGTGAAAACATTGATTTTATTACAAGTAAACGCGCTTTCGAAATTATACGGTGCAGAAACGATTCTTGCAAACATAAAATTGGAAGTTCAAACGAAGGATCGTATCGCATTAGTCGGACGAAATGGAGCCGGAAAATCTACATTATTAAAAATAATAGCTGGTGAGCTATCTCATGATGGTGGCGAAATTATAAAACCGAAAGATGTCTCAATCGGATATTTAGCCCAAAATACCGGGTTAGAAACGTCTTTAACAATTTGGGATGAAATGTTAACCGTCTTTACACACTTGCAACAAATGGAGACAAAGCTTCGAAGGCTAGAGCAAGAGATGGGAAAAGAAGAAAACTTTTCAAACGAGGCTACATATGAAAGATTATTAGCTGATTATGACCAATTGCAATTAGATTATAAAGACCAAGGTGGCTACCAATATGAAGCAGATATCCGTTCGATTTTAAGTGGTCTTGGCTTCCCAGTTGAAACGCACCAGACGACGATTTCCACATTAAGCGGTGGACAAAAAACACGATTAGCTCTCGGTAAATTATTATTAACGAAACCAGACCTACTTATTTTGGACGAGCCTACAAACCATTTAGACATCGAAACATTAACATGGCTTGAACAATATTTACAAGGTTATCCTGGCGCAATACTAATCGTTTCCCATGACCGTTATTTCTTAGATAAACTCGTTACACAAGTATATGAAATTTCGAATAAAGAAAGTAGACGATTTGTTGGTAACTACAGTAAATATTTAGACTTAAAATCAGCACTATACGAGCAGGAAATGAAACGTTATGAAAAACAACAAGATGAAATCGCTAAGCTGGAAGACTTCGTTCAAAAAAATATAGCTCGTGCATCTACGACAAAACGTGCGCAAAGCCGTCGTAAACAATTAGACCGAATGGAATTATTAACAAGACCATTAGGTGATTCTAAGTCAGCTTCCTTCCACTTCGATATTGAAAAACAAAGTGGAAATGACGTTTTACAAGTAAAGGATGCAACCATCGGATATGATGAGGATCCGATTATTGAACATGTAACAATGCGCTTAACTCGCGGGGATAGTGTTGCTTTAGTTGGTCCAAACGGAATTGGAAAATCCACATTATTAAAATCACTTGTGAATAAGTTACCCCTATTAAATGGTGATGTTTCTTTCGGATCCAATGTATCTGTTGGCTATTATGATCAGGAACAAGCTAACTTAACATCTTCTAAGCGCGTATTAAATGAATTATGGGATGAATATCCTCTGCAACCTGAAAAGGAAATTCGCACGATACTAGGTAACTTCTTATTCACAGGGGATGATGTACTAAAACCAGTATCTTCTCTGAGTGGTGGACAAAAAGCTCGGTTAGCTCTTGCAAAACTTATGATGCAAAAATCAAATTTATTAATTCTCGATGAACCTACGAACCATCTTGATTTAAATAGTAAAGAGATTTTGGAGAATGCTTTAATTGATTATCCAGGTACTCTTTTATTTGTCTCACATGACCGCTACTTTATTAATCGTGTAACGACAACCGTTGTTGAGTTATCAACAGAAGGTGCACAGGAGTATTTAGGGGATTACGATTACTACGTTGCAAAGAAAAATGAGATGATCGAACGTGCGGAATTAGAGCAAGAAGATGAAGCACCGGTTCAAAAGACAGTTGCACAAGAAAAATTAAATTATCTCGAAGAAAAAGAGCGCAAAAAATTAGAGCGTCAACGTACTCGAAAAATTGAGGAGCTAGAACAAAACATTGTAGTATTCGAAGAAGAAATTGCTACGTTAGAAGATCAACTTTGCTTACCAGAAATATATGCAGATTATGAAAAGGCTAGTGAAATTACAACAAAAAAACAAACACTACAAGAGCAACTCGATGCTTGTATGGCAGAATGGGAAGAATTGCATTTATAAGAGTATGAATAAGGAGGATGTCTCATAAGTCGGGATTTTTGACTATGTGACATCCTTTTTGTTTTCTAGAGCGAAGCAACGTCATCGTACATGAACGTTTTTTGAATATGTCCATCGTAACTGGAACTATATCAACGATTCGACACCAAGTATCGATTTACCGACAAAGTTTGACATCTGTAGCAATTCGCAAATTAAAAGAAGATTATCTCGAAATATCTTTTCAGATATTCACCATTATTTTATTTCCCGAAAAAGGATACATTCAAAGGTCAGACTTCGTTTGATTTATCCACAACGTTATGCACATATCCACCTTTAATATATAAACACAGAAATAACTTTTCCACATTATCCACAATCACCAAAAAAGTTATTAACATTTTATATACACAGTAAAAGCCACATTATCAACAGATAATATGGCTTTTATCCACAAGCTGTGGTTAATTTTGTGTATAACTATGCTTCAATATCTAATCCTGGATTTGCATTTAAAGCTAATGTAGCACGTTTTCCTTGTTCATATGCAATCGTACCTGCCGCTGCAATCATCGCTGCATTATCTGTGCATAAAGATAACGGAGGAATAATTAGCTCAATATTTTCTTTTGGCGCAAATTCTGCCTCCAAACGTGTGCGAAGTCCTTTATTCGCAGCAACTCCACCAGCGAGAAGCAGTTGTTTTACATTATACGCTTCTGCTGCACGAGATGCTTTCGTTACCAGCACATCTATTACACTCTCTTGGAAACTTGCTGCTAAATCTTCCGGTGCAATTTCGATTCCTCGTTGTTTTGCGTTATGCACAGTGTTGATAACTGCTGATTTCAATCCACTAAAGCTGAAATCATACGAATCCGGTTCTAGCCATGCACGAGGCAAATCGATTGTTGGTTCTCCTTCGTGTGCAAGGCGATCAATATGAGGCCCCCCTGGATATGGCATGGATAACGTACGAGCTACTTTATCATATGCCTCTCCAGCTGCATCATCTCTTGTTTCACCAATTACTTCAAATGAACCATGCTCTTTCATATAAACAAGCTCTGTATGTCCACCAGATACAACAAGTGATAGTAGTGGGAACTGAACTTCTTTTACTAAACGGTTTGCGTAAATGTGACCAGCGATATGATGAACACCAACTAGAGGAATATCATGTGCAAAAGCTACTGCTTTCGCTGCATTTACCCCTATTAAAAGCGCTCCTACTAAACCAGGCCCTTCTGTTACAGCAATTGCATCAATATCATCAAATGTAATATTTGCTTCTTTTAATGCTTCTTCTAACACAACTGTAATTTCTTCTACATGATGACGAGATGCAATCTCTGGTACAACTCCACCAAAACGTTTATGACTTTCAATTTGTGATGCAACGACATTCGCAATAATTTCCGTTCCATTTTTAACAACCGCTACTGCTGTTTCATCACAACTTGTTTCAATACCAAGTATAATCGTATTTTTTTCCATTATATATTCACCCACATTACGAGACCATCTTCCTGATTGTCTGCATAGTATCGTTTACGAATTCCACCATTTTGAAATCCGTATTTTCTGTATAACTGTTTTGCTACTTCATTTGATACACGTACTTCAAGTGTCATCGTTTTTACTCCTAGAGCTTTCGCTTCGGAAATAGCTTCTTTCAATAAAGCATCTCCTAGCTTCTGACCTCTGTATTCTGGTAAAATGGCTATATTTGTTATATGTGATTCATCAATAATTATCCACAATCCACAATACCCAATTACACGACCATCTTTTTCTAGCACAACATAATGTGCATGTTCATTCATCGTTAACTCACGGTGAAAGGCATCTGCAGTCCAAGGAGTTGAAAAAGATGCTACTTCAATAGCTACAATTTGAGCAATATCATCGAATTCCATCTTTCTAAATATCATATCCATCTTCTGCAAGCTCCTACTTGTTTTGACTTTCTAACCACTTTGTTTCAGCTTCAGCTAAACGAAGATAACTAGGAACAAATGAATGTACATCTTGTTCTTCTTTTTGTAATCCTAAGAACGCTAACTCACTTGGTCTTGGGTTATTTTTAGTGAAAGGAGCAAATACAGCTTGATCGCCTAAATGTTCGATAATTGTTTCTTTGTGCAGTTTAACATCGTTACCAATAAATAGAACAGGCTTTCCTTTATCTTGTAACATTTGCAACCAATCTACAATAAGGATGATTCGGTCTTCTTCTATAGAAGCTAAATTCTCTCCTTCATATGTATATAAGCCAGTATAAATTTGTCCACGTCTTCCGTCGAATAAAGGACAGATTAGTCCATTAAAATTAGCACCATTTGCAGCTACTACTTCTAAACTTGATACACCTACAATTGGTATTTGAAGTGACCAAGCTAATGTTTTCGCAGCTGTCACACCTATGCGAACACCTGTATACGATCCTGGTCCAGCTGCTACAACAATTTTAGTTAATTCTTTCGGCTTTACACCGCATTCTTTTAACAGTTGTTCTACAGCTGGCATAAGACGTACAGAATGGTTTTTTGTTAAATTCGTAATGATTTCCCCAATTACATTTCCTTCCTCAATAAGGGATACGCCCATTACGTAATTTGAAGTATCAATTGCTAGTACTTTCATCTTGTAATAGCTCCTCACATAATCTAATATATCGGTCTCCAATTGGCTCGAGCACAATTTTTCTTGTGTCATCTCCAGCATGGAATAAACTAATTTGTAACTTTTCATTTGGTAAATATGCTTCTATTAAATGAGCCCATTCTACTACCGTAATTCCTTCACCGTAGAAATACTCATCAAAACCTAAGTCTTCTTCACTTTCTGCTAAGCGATACACGTCCATATGATATAGCGGTAATCTTCCTTTATATTCTTTAATGATATTAAAGGTAGGACTATTTACAACTCTTTTCACTCCAAGACCTTTTGCTAGTCCTTTTGTAAAAGTCGTCTTACCAGCTCCCAGATCTCCTTCTAAAATAATTACATCTTGTGCCCCGACAAGTTCACCTAGTTTTTCTGATAATCTTTGTGTTTCCTCAGATGATTTTGTTGTTATTTCATATTTACTCACAGACTTCACCTACTTTACTCACAATGTTCTCTGCTCTTTATTATACAGGTTTTAAATATATAAAAAAGTCCTTAGGAGTTTTCCTAAGGATAGTTTGACTGTCTTTATTAGTTTTTTGTTAAAACAAATAAAAAAATACGAAACAACATGTTTCGTTCTTTTCTTTATATAAAATGGCGGTCCCGACCGGGGTCGAACCGGCGATCTCCTGCGTGACAGGCAGGCATGTTAACCACTACACCACGG
>NZ_JBNTQO010000036.1:0-14833 GCF_050630465.1 Bacillus basilensis
ATAAAAATTGACGTTTCACGTTGTTTGTTTCGTTTAGTTTTCAAAGTTCAACATCGCGTTTCAGCGACTTTTATAATTTAACATTTTTCGTTAAATCCGTCAACAACTTTTTTCTTTCGTTCCTGACGACGCTTATTAATTTATCATATTAATCATTTGTTAGTCAACACTTTTTAAAAAAATGCCAAAATAATTTTTATCTTGGCATGATATAAAGCTTAATAACCACCAATGCAGCAACACCGGGTAGCCCTAACAAACTTGTGATCGCCGCTGTACCCAAATTAATTGGAATATGAAAATCAAAATATGTTCCTACAACATTTACGATAAAGAGTAATGCTATTCCTAACGTAATATGAAAGAGTGCCTTTCCTATAAATCGTAACGGCTTAGAAGAAATACCAAAAACAAGGAAAATAAAAACTAACGCAAGAATACCACCAATAACAATTGTAGAATTCATTTTTTCCTCCTTATGAATGACCTATACATAATTATTTGTATGGGACAAGGCGATGAAAAAGAACATTTATCACATAACACCAATCGTTTTATCCTACTAATCTTTATTCGTTAACACTTTCTTCATAAAAACCGTTAATCGCTCCGTCCAAACGAAGTGGCCACTATATGTTTAACAAATAAAATAAAAGGTTCTGCTTTTTCAGCAGAACCTTTTACCATTGTTCCATTTTTACAGGACGACGTTTTGCCTCTTTTAACAAGAAGAAATATTTCGCCTCTGCTATTTTTAAAGAACAAAGTACATCTTGAGATGGTTCTACACTTTGTTCAACCATTCTCTTCTGACGTAACCATTCGTTCTTCACTTTTTCTAATAGTACAATTAGCTTATCATCATACTCTTTACGCAATTTACCCTTTTTTTGAAAGAACATTTTTGTTTCTCCTCTTATACTTCTCTACGACCTTCTAACGCTTTCGACAGTGTCACTTCATCTGCATATTCTAAATCTCCACCAACTGGCAGACCATGTGCAATACGAGTTACTTTAATACCTGTCGGCTTTAAGAGGCGGGATATATACATCGCTGTAGCTTCCCCTTCAATATTAGGATTTGTTGCTAATATCACTTCTTGTACCGTTTCATCGTGCAGTCGCTTTAAAAGTTGCGGGATATTAATGTCTTCCGGTCCAATTCCCTCCATTGGAGAAATAGCACCGCGTAACACATGATATACACCTTGATACTCTTTCATTTTTTCCATTGCGATTACATCTTTCGGTTCTTGCACGACACAAACAACTGATTGATCTCGATGTGAATCGTTACAAATATAACAAGGATCACGGTCAGTAATATGCCCGCATACAGAACAATATGCTAAGTCTCGCTTCGCATTTACAAGTGCTTTCGCAAAACCTAACACATCGTCTTCTTTCATATCTAATACGAAAAATGCCAATCGAACCGCTGTTTTCGGTCCAATTCCTGGCAATTTCATAAAACTATCAATTAGTTTTGATATTGGTTCTGGATAATGCATATATCAATATCCTCCTAGAACATTCCACCTGGTAAGTTTAAGCCTTTTGTAAATTTACCCATTGTAGAGTTTGAAAGTTCATCAGCTTTTTTAAGCGCATCATTCGTTGCAGCTAACACTAAGTCTTGTAACATTTCGATATCTTCTGGATCTACAACTTCTTCTTTAACTTTCACTTCAAGAATTTGCTTATGACCATTTGCAATAACTGTAATCATACCGCCACCAGCTGTACCTTCAACTGTCTTTTCGCCAAGTTCTTCTTGCGCTTTTGCCATATCTTTTTGCATTTTTTGCATTTGTTTCATCATGTTATTCATATTTCCCATTCCGCCACGCATCATAATTAATTCCTCCTAATTATTATTACTCTTTTATTTCAATAAGTTCTTGCCCTACTAATTTTACTGCCTCTTCTATAAGAGGATCTTCTTTCTTCTCTGAGCTTTCTTCAGAATTCCCACCTTCACGCTGTAAAAAATCTTCACGGATTTTACCCCATTCACTTTTTGGAATGGCAATCATATTTAATCTTTTACTTAGCAATTCAAATAAAGCTTGTTCCACTGTATCCATAGCTTCTCGATTTTCGCTTGCCATTTTACAGTGAATCTCATATTGAAACGCTAAAACGTAAGTATCATCCGAAGCCGCTACCGGTTCACTATTTTCTAACAAAACAGCAAACGCTACTTTGTTGTATGCTTTGAGTCTTCCTAGCAACTCACCCCATACAGCTTTTAATTGTTCTAAATCTTGACGCTTTGCTTGCTTTAATACTTCATTTACGCGTCCAACAGGAATCTTCATACTACCTGTCCGCACTGGCTTTGGTGCTGCACGTGTCTCTCTGACTTCCTGCTGCACACCAGTCGGCACACCATTCTTTTTGACTTGTTCTAACTCTTTCTCCAATTGCTGCATCCTGTTCATAATTGCTTGTAAACGATCTGCACCGTTTGCTTGCATCATAAACTGTTGACACAGTTGTACCATAACAACTTCTAAGAAAATTCGCGGATGATTTGTCCACTTCATTTCCTGTTGTCCCTTACTAAGAGTATGAATGATTTCATAGATTGCTTCCGGTTGCATTTCTTCACTTAACATCCGGAATTGCTCATCTACCATTACTCGTTCCAACATATGTTCCAGTTGTGGTGAAGTTTGATATAAAAGCATATCACGATAATAGTAAATGAAATCCTCCATGAAGCGAACAGGATCTTTCCCTTTCCCCATCATCTCATCTATGATACGTAATGCTCTTGATACATCATTTTCACGTATACATTCTACTAAGTTGCCTAAGTATTGCTGAGAAACAGAACCTGTTACAGCTAATACATCTTCTGTTGTAACTGTCTCATCACTATAAGATATCGCCTGATCAATAAGACTAAGCGCATCACGCATACCACCTTCAGCGGCACGCGCAACAATTTGTAACGCCTCATCTTCTACTTGCGTACCTTCATTGGTCACAACCGTCGATAATCTCTCAACAATATCATTTACTGATATTTTTCGGAATTCGAAACGCTGACAACGTGAAATGATTGTAGGCGGTATCTTATGCGGTTCTGTTGTTGCCAAAATAAAGATGACATGTCCTGGCGGCTCTTCTAACGTTTTTAAAAGCGCATTGAAGGCACCCATGGAAAGCATGTGGACTTCATCAATAATGTATACTTTATATTCTACAGCACTTGGAGCATATTTTACTTTATCTCTAATATCTCGAATTTCATCTACACCGTTATTTGAAGCCGCATCAATTTCTAATACATCTGAAATAGATCCTTGCGTAATCCCTAAACAAGAGGGACATTCATTACAAGGCTCAGCTACCGGAGCATGTTCACAGTTGATTGCTTTTGCAAATACTTTTGCAATTGTCGTTTTCCCTGTTCCCCTCGGGCCAGAAAATAAATACGCATGTGAAACTTTCTCTTGAAGAAGGGCATTTTGCAACGTTTTTGTGACGTGCTTTTGACCGACTACATCTTCAAATTTTTGCGGTCTCCATGTTCGGTATAACGCTTGGTATGACACAAAAATACGGCCTCCCTCAAAGGTTATTATCTCATTTATTATAACCCATTCTGTTTATAGATTCCAAAAGTTATTTTCTATACAAAAAACCCACCTTAGTATTAAGGTGAGTTTTGTATACATATATAACTGCCGTGCACCTTCTGTCGATTACGTACCATAAGCGTTACTTAAGCAGTTAGCTCGGTTCAGGCACTCCTGCGGCACACGAGAAAACCCGCTTATTGCTGCTTCCTTCCGGACCTGACAAGGTTCACGGGGTCCCGTTGCGCAGGACCCAAACGTCAACACCACTTACTTAAGGCAGGCCTTACAGCAACATAACCTCGAGAAGGGATTCGGCCTCGCTAGAGCGGATTGCGAGTATAGGGCACCGCTACCTCCCCGCTTAGCACGGCAAAGTTAAAACCAATATTCGGTTGCCTTCATTAAAGGCACTATCAGTATAACTTGTTTTTTTATAAAATGCAAATACGTTAATTCTCGTTGCTTTTCTCTAATTTCTTGATCGCTTTTCTTTTTTTACGAAGTTCTCTAAAAAAGTTTGTTAACAACGTACCGCATTCTTCTTCTGATACACCAGCTACCACTTCACATTGATGATTAAAGCGTTCATCCGTTAAAAGATTCATTAATGTCCCTGCACATCCACCCTTTGGATCACTTGCACCATATACAACTCGCTTCACTCGTGATAAAACAATTCCACCCGCACACATCGGACAAGGCTCTAATGTTACATATAACGTCGCATCTTCTAAACGCCATGTCCCTAATTTTTTGCACGCCTCATCAATAGCTAACAACTCAGCGTGAGCTATTGATCTTTGCTCAGTTTCCCTTAAATTATGAGCAACACTAATTACCTCACCATCTAACACTATAACTGCACCAATTGGTACTTCTTGTATTGCCTCTGCTTTTTTAGCCTCTTCTATTGCCAACTGCATAAAATAAATATCTTGATCGCGTTCCATAACATAGTCCTTTCATTACAAATAAAATACGCTTATTTCCATTTACTACACATGGGATAACTTTTACAAATTCAATCCACCCTAAGAAAAAAGAGAGGGGATTATATATGAAGAATACTGCCTTACTCATCATCGATATGATTAATGATTTTCAATTTTCACATGGGCCCATCCTAGCCAAGAAATGCGAAATTATAACAAATCCTATTTTACATTTAAAGAAAACGATGAAATCCTTCGGCTATCCCATAATTTATATTAATGACCATTATCAACTTTGGAGATCTGATATTGACCAACTGATTACTCATTGTACAAATGAATATAGTGAAAATATCATTCATAAGATTGCTCCAAATTCTGACGATTACATTTTTATTAAACCACATTACTCTGCCTTTTATGAAACACCTTTAAATTCTTTATTAGGCTATTTGAAAATAGAAAACCTAATATTAACAGGAATTGCTGGTAATATATGTATTCTTTTTACAGCTAACGATGCACATATGAGAAATTATACACTGTATGTACCACAGGACTGTATTGCCTCTAATCATGATCAGGATAACCTGCATGCTTTAAAAATAATGGAAGCCACATTAAAAGCAAATATAGTACCGTCATCCCAAATAAAATTTAATTAATACATATATCTATTTTCTAACTTTTTATATCAAATTAACCCGCTCGCTTCCCTCTTGTGCTACAATAATTCTGTTTTGTGTTTTTAGTAGTCACGGCAAATCACTGATTGAAAGGAGGGAACAGCGTGACCGGAGTACCATTTATCACGGTTGAAGGACCAATTGGTGTTGGAAAAACCTCACTTGCGAAGGCAATTTCAGCTCACATGCAACTCCACTTACTAAAAGAGATTGTTGATGAAAACCCCTTTTTAGGAAAGTTCTATGAAGACATCGACGAATGGAGTTTTCAAACAGAGATGTTCTTTCTTTGTAATAGATACAAACAACTAGAAGACATTAACATAAAGTATTTGAATCAAAGGAAGCCAGTAGTAGCTGATTATCATATATTTAAAAATTTAATTTTTGCATCCCGTACATTAAAAGATTCTCAATATGACAAGTACATGCAAATCTACCGTATCCTTACACAAGATATGCCTGTACCAAATGTCATCGTTTATTTAACAGCTAGCTTGGAAACATTACAAAAGCGAATCGCAATGCGCGGAAGAGAATTCGAAAAAAATATGGACCCAAATTACTTACTACAGCTCACAAAAGATTACGAAACAGCAATGGATACTTTTAAAAAGGACCATCCAGATATCCCGGTGTTGAAATTTAACGGAGACGATATGGATTTTGTACAAAATCCCGATGATTTAAACGTCATCCTATCCGCCCTTCAAAATACTCTCTTAAAGGAGTCGAAATAATAATGAATTTAAGGCAAAAATATGATATACCAAATGATGCAGTAATTACTATCGCTGGAACAGTAGGTGTCGGAAAATCAACTATGACAACTGCACTAGCTAACGCTTTAGGTTATCGCACATCATTTGAAAAAGTAGATTCTAATCCATATTTGGACAAGTTCTATGCCGATTTCACACGCTGGAGCTTCCACTTGCAAGTATACTTTTTAGCAGAACGATTTAAAGAACAAAAGAGAATTTTTGAATATGGTGGCGGTTTTGTTCAAGACCGTTCTATCTATGAAGACACTGGCATTTTTGCAAAGATGCATCATGAAAAAGGTACAATGACGGAAACTGATTATGAAACATATAAAGGTTTATTTGACGCTATGGTCATGACTCCTTACTTCCCTCATCCAGACTTATTAATTTACTTAGAGGGTTCTTTCGATGATATTGTAGACCGTATTCAAGAACGCGGACGCCCGATGGAGCAGCAAACACCAATTGAGTATTGGAAAGAGATGCATGGGCGTTACGAAAACTGGATCAATAACTTTAATTCATGCCCTGTTTTACGATTAAACATTAATGAATACGATATTTTAAAAGATGGAGATTCTATTGAACCAATCATTAAAAAAATTGGCCATTTTTTAAAACAAACACGTAAACTTGTAAAATAAAAAACCCGTGCATACGCACGGGTTTTTCTATTAAATTATTTCTTCTTTGTTGGAGCAATAATTTCACTCTCAGGTTTTCCGGCGTTAATACGCTGACGAACCGTACTTGTACTAATATCGTATGTCTCAGCAATCTCTTTAACAGTCATTTCTTTCCCGTTAATTACCGCTGTTAATACTTTACCTGTACGTTTTGGAGCTGCTTCTTTCTTTACAGCTTCTTTTTTAACTTTTTTTGGCGCCTCTACTTTTGTCGCAGTTTGTTTTACATCACAAGTGCAACCACAAAGTTTACGGAATGTATCATCGCTAATAATGCGTGATACGTTTGCACCACTGTTTAAAATTCTATTGTTCTTACAGACAGGACATTGTACATAATATAAAGTTTTTCCATCTAAAGGAAACGTTTGTATAATAAGATCCATGTTGACTCCTTTCATATCTATGAAGATAATCATCGGAATATGAGTGTGTAATAAGGACAAAATCGCCTTACACCATACTTTATGATTGGTTTTAAAATAAAAACTCGTTACGTGTTGGTAACGAGTTCTCCAATCTCCACTTATATGCGCTGTTGTCAATTATATCTGGAGGAGGTAGAGGGATTCGAACCCCCGCGCGACTCTCGCCGCCTGTCGGTTTTCAAGACCGATCCCTTCAGCCAGACTTGGGTATACCTCCATATTGACATCAAATATAATATCAAAAGAAAAACAGTTAGTCAACCCTACTAAAATAAATTATGAGGAAAGGAAAATTTTACTTTCCCTCTCCTACATTATAGTACTGACAACGCTCATAATTACCAATCACTCATACCGATGAATGTTTATAAATTTACTTAATAACTGTTTTTCCTCCCATATAAGGGCGAAGAACTTCTGGAATTATAATTGTACCATCTTCTTGTTGGTAATTCTCTAAAATAGCTGCCACCGTACGTCCAATTGCAAGACCAGATCCATTTAATGTATGAACATGTTCTGGTTTTCCGTTTGGTTCACGACGGAAACGGATATTTGCACGTCTCGCTTGGAAAGCCTCAAAATTACTACAAGAAGAAATTTCACGATATGTGCCATAGCTTGGAATCCATACTTCGATATCGTATTTCTTCGCTGCTGTAAATCCTAAATCGCCTGTGCACATGCTCATAACGCGATATGGCAACTCTAACAATTGTAACACGCGTTCTGCATCATTTGTTAGTTTTTCTAACTCTTCATAAGAATCTTCTGGTTTCACGAACTTTACAAGCTCTACTTTATTGAACTGATGCTGACGAATTAAACCACGTGTATCACGACCAGCTGAACCTGCTTCAGAACGGAAACAAGAGCTAAATGCAGCATATCTTATAGGCAATTGCTCTTTATTTAAGATTTCATCACGGTGCATATTCGTTACAGGTACTTCAGCTGTTGGAATTAAGAAGTAATCTTCACTTTCAATACGGAATGCATCTTCTTCAAACTTTGGAAGTTGTCCAGTTCCTGTCATACTTGCACGGTTTACCATATACGGAGGTAATACTTCTTCGTATCCATGCTCATCAGTATGAAGATCAAGCATAAAGCTAATTAAAGCACGCTCTAACCTTGCGCCAGCACCTTTATAGAATACGAAACGGCTTCCCGTTACTTTCCCAGCACGTTCAAAGTCTAGAATTCCTAAATCTGTAGCAAGATCCCAATGTGGTTTTGGTTCAAAAGCAAATTCCTTCACATCTCCCCAAGTACGCGCTACTACATTATCATCCTCTGTCTCACCAACTGGAGCAGATTCATGAGGGATATTTGGAATAGATAACATTAATCTTTCTAAATCTTCTTCAACTGTACGAAGTTCATTATCAAGATCTTTTACTTTTTCTCCAACTTCACGCATTTCTAGAATTAGAGCTTCCGCATCTTTCTTTTCGCGCTTCAATACAGAGATTTGTTGAGATACTTCATTGCGTTTACTTTTTAGTTCCTCTGTTTGAACAAGTAGTTCTCTTCTTCTTGTATCTAACTCTTCAAAGCGACCAAAATCAGTTAAATCTTCGCCTCTATGTTGTAACTTTGCTTTTACTTCTTCAAAATTTGTACGTAAAAATTTAATATCAAGCATTATATACTCCTCCTTTTATTTTATAAAACACAAAAAACTCCCGTCCCTATATAAAGGGACGGGAGTTAACCCGCGTTGCCACCCTAGTTGAAAGCATTACCGCCTTCCTCTCAAGTAGAAATAACGGCTCTTCACCGGGAACGTTTACTAATCATAAAGATATTCCACATTCCATTCCAGGATGGATTCACAAACTGTTTCTATCGATTTCCACCAACCATCGACTCTCTATAAGAAACCACATTTGTTACTACTTCCTATCAACACGCTTATTTTATAAAATTGTTACCATCAATTTACTATAATCTTATACAAGTTGCAAGTTACTTATACAACTTTTTTCATTTTCGCTTCTTTTACCATTTCTACAAAGTATGCTGTTACACGATGATCATCCGTTAATTCCGGATGGAATGAAGCAGCTAAAAACTGTTTTTGTTTTACCGCTACCATTCGGTCGCCGTGCGTAGAAAGCACTTCGACATCATCTGCTACATCTACAACATATGGGGCACGAATAAATACGCCAACAAAATCTTCTCCCACACCTTTAATAGAAAGTGCAGCTTCGAAGCTATCTTTTTGACGCCCGAACGCATTGCGCTCAACTGTAATATCCATAGCACCAATATGTGCTTCTTCATAGCCAATAAGTGTTTTTGCAAGAAGAATCATTCCTGCACATGTACCAAACATTGGTTTACCAGACTTCGCGAATGTACGAAGTGGTTCCATGAAAGCATACTTATCAATAAGACGGCGCATTGTTGTACTTTCACCGCCTGGTAAAATAAGACCATCAATCTCTTCAAGTTGCTCTATACGCTTTACAACAACAGCTTCTGCACCACTTGCTTCAACTGATTTTACATGCTCACGAACTGCACCTTGAAGACCTAGTACACCGATTTTCACCATTTTAAAGTTCTCCTTCAATTACCATCCGCGCTCTTGCATGCGTTGTTCTGGTAATAACGTTGAAATTTCGATACCTTTCATCGCATTACCTAATCCTTTAGAAAGGCTTGCAATTAGTTCGTAATCCTCATAATGAGTCGTCGCTTCAACGATCGCACGTGCAAATTTCTCTGGGTTCTCTGATTTGAAGATACCAGATCCAACAAATACACCATCCGCACCAAGTTGCATCATTAACGCTGCATCTGCTGGTGTTGCTACACCACCTGCTGCAAAGTTTACAACTGGCAAACGACCAAGGCGTTTAATTTCAAGTAGTACTTCATAAGGAGCACCAGTATTTTTTGCATATGTCATTAACTCATCTTCACGTAGACTTGCAACTTGACGGATTTCTGCATTGACTTGGCGCATATGACGCACTGCCTCTACAATGTTTCCTGTTCCTGGTTCACCTTTTGTACGAAGCATAGATGCACCTTCTGCAATACGACGTGCAGCTTCTCCGATATCACGGCAACCACATACAAACGGAACTGTGTAATCACGTTTATTTAAATGGTATACTTCATCGGCAGGAGTTAATACTTCACTCTCATCGATATAGTCTACCCCTAATGATTCTAATACACGTGCTTCTACAAGGTGACCGATACGGCATTTTGCCATAACCGGAATTGACACAGCACCCATAACTTCTTCAACGATCGTTGGGTCTGCCATACGAGAAACGCCACCTGCTGCACGAATATCTGCTGGTACACGCTCTAATGCCATAACGGCAACTGCGCCTGCCTCTTCTGCAATTTTTGCTTGTTCAGCGTTAATTACGTCCATAATAACGCCGCCTTTTTGCATTTCTGCCATTCCACGTTTTACACGTTCTGTCCCTGTTACATTTGTCATGTTACAAAAACCCCCCTAGGTGAATTGCTTTTCCCCGTTAAAGGCGAAAATTAAGAATACTCTTACATTCTACCACTAACCATCAGATGCTTGTCTACTACTTTTTCATAAAGTCGGTATGAAAAATAGGAATAAGAAAAAGCCCCTACAATGAGGAGCTTTTAAAACCAACCTTTTACTGTATCAACAGCACTATTCCATATACCACTAAAGAAAGAACCGATTCCGCGCATAGAACGAGTAAACCAATTCGCTTCTTCTACTGCAGATGTTGTTACAAGATCTATTTGTAATGACTTACCAGATAAAAATCCAGGATCATTCGTATCTTTTAGTGTAATTACCATCTGGCCAAGTGCAGCTCCCTTTTTAATAGGTGCTTCTTGTCCCTTACTTGCTTCTTTTAATTCTGTTTTATAAACATCTTTACTTCCCTTTGGCATTGGAAGTGAAACAGCTTGTTTTGTTTGAACTGCTACATCTTTATCTTTTGCATTTTCTACTCGTACTGTTTCATGTCCTTTTACCGAAGAACCTTTTTTATACACTTTCTTCATTTCAAAGTTATCAAATCCATAATCATATAGCTTCTTTGTCTCATCGAAACGTGCTTGACGAGAATTTGTTTTAATGACTACAGAAATAAAACGCATTCCATTTCTTTCAACCGTACCAGTGAAACAATCTCCTGCCTCTGGAGTTGATCCTGTTTTCAGGCCATCTACACCATCATATGCCTTAGATAAACCTTTTAACATCCAGTTCCAGTTCAACATTTGAAATTTCTCTTTTTCAGGACGGAAAACTTTCATCGGAGTTTTTGCTGTATCTAATACTTTAGGATAATCTTTAAGTAGATATTGTGCTAAAGTTGCAACATCCTTCGCAGACATTTTATTTTCTTCATCCGGTTGTGTACCTTCAGGATGCATTCCTTTTAAATCTTTGTTCGTTAAACCTGTAGAATTGACAAATTTATAATTTTTCAATCCTAGTTCTTTCGCCTTATCATTCATCATTTTTACGAAGTTTACTTCTTTATCCGCAATTGCTTCCGCTAATGCAATTGTTGCACCATTTGCAGAAAAGATTGCCATCGCCTCATATAACTCTTTTACTGTATAAGTGCCACCATTTTCTAATGCAACATTTGATAATGAAGCATCTTGTGAAACTTTATATGCATATTCAGAAACCTTGATTTTTTGATCCCACTTAAGTTTTCCTTTATCCACTGCTTCATGAACTAAATATTCACTCATCATTTTTGTCATACTAGCAATTGATAATAATTCATCTGCATTCTTTTGATATAAAATCTTACCAGAATTCGCTTCAACTAAAATTGCCGCACCTGCTTCAATGTTTAAAGCAGATCCTGTTTCTGCTGACGCATTGCTATATGGTAACAACATACTACAAGCTAGTGTAAGCATTGTTACTAGCGCAATGAATCTTTTGCAAAACATACTTTTCACTTTTGCTACCCCCAATATCTATGTACTCACATAACCGTTATTCTAACATAATCAAAAAAAAATAGACAGAGATATCAAATCTCCGTCTATTTGTATATAAGACATTATAATGAGTAGTTTGGAGCCTCTTTTGTAATTTGTACGTGATGAGGATGGCTTTCAAGTAAACCAGCACCTGACATGCGAATAAATTGTGCATTCTCGCGTAAGAACTCTAAATTCTGTGCTCCGCAATAGCCCATACCTGCACGTAATCCACCAACTAATTGGTGAACTGTATCTGCTAAAGGTCCTTTATATGGTACTCGTCCTTCAATACCTTCTGGAACAAGTTTTTTATTTCCTTCTTGGAAGTAACGATCTTTACTTCCTTTTTCCATCGCACCAACAGAACCCATACCACGATATACTTTAAATTGGCGACCTTGGTAAATTTCAGTGTCACCAGGGCTTTCAGCAACACCAGCAAACATGCTACCTAGCATAACAACATGTGCTCCTGCTGCTAAAGCTTTAACCATATCACCAGAGTACTTAATACCACCATCGGCAATGACTGGGATACCGTGTTTACGAGCTTCTGTTGCACAATCATAAACCGCTGTTAATTGTGGTACACCAACGCCAGCTACAACACGTGTTGTACAAATAGAGCCTGGTCCAATACCAACTTTAACTACGTTTGCACCTGCTTCAATTAATGCTTTTGTTGCTTCAGCAGTAGCAACGTTTCCAGCGATAATATTTAGTGACGGATATTTTGCACGAACTTCTTTTACTTTATCAATAACACCTTGAGAATGTCCATGAGCTGTATCAAGTACGATTGCATCTACGCTAGCTTTTACTAATGCATCGATACGAGTCATAGCATCAGCCGTTACACCAACCGCTGCCCCGACTAATAAGCGCCCTTGCTTATCCTTCGCAGAATTTGGGAATTCAATTACCTTTTCAATATCTTTTATTGTAATAAGCCCTTGTAATACACCGTTGTTATCAACAAGAGGGAGTTTTTCAATTTTATACTTTTGTAGGATCTTTTCAGCTTCTTCTAGCGTTGTACCAACTGGAGCTGTAATTAGCTGTTCTTTTGTCATTACGTCGGAAATTTTGATTGAGTAGTCTTGGATAAAACGCATATCACGGTTTGTAATAATACCAACTAACTTTCGCTCATCTAAATTATTTACAACCGGTACACCTGAGATACGGTATTTTCCCATAAGATGCTCTGCATCATATACTTGATGTTCTGGAGTTAAAAAGAAAGGATCTGAAATAACACCACTTTCAGAACGTTTTACTTTATCAACTTGCTCTGCTTGTTGTTCAATAGACATGTTTTTATGAATAATTCCTAAACCGCCTTGACGAGCCATTGCAATAGCCATATCAGCTTCTGTTACTGTATCCATTCCTGCACTAATTAACGGGATGTTTAACTGTAAGCTTTCAGATAAAACTGTTTTAACACTTACTTCTCTTGGTAGTACATCTGACTTTGCTGGTACAAGTAATACGTCATCAAAAGTCAAACCTTCTTTAACAAATTTAGATTCCCACATAATTGTTCCCCCCATGATACCAGAAATTATTATTAGTAGCTTATCAATTGGTTAAAATACTGTCAAGGACGTATATATATGTTAGAATTTTTAGACAATAAAAGGAGCGTAATATATGCATCAAACACATTGTACTTGGCAGCAATTAAGTTTCTTCTTTTCATCTCAAAATGTACAACGTTATCTTGCCCGTTGTTATGAAAAATCCTCCATACAAGATGCTGAAAAAAAAAGTTTTGAAAATTGTTATCCCTTTATTTATTACTTAGAACATGGAAAAAATTATTATGAATTATATAAGGTATCACCCTTTTCAATTCAACCAATGTTATTGTTTTATGGAATGAGCCAACTTTTTAAAGCCTGTTTACTAACCATTGATCCTAACTATCCAGAATCCACTACTGTTTTAGCTCATGGTGTTACGACCCGTAAACGAAAAAAACAAGGATATCAATTTTTAGAAGATGAGGTGAAGGTACAAAAAAATGGATTATTTACTCATGTTGCAGAACAGCTGTTTCACATGAAACACTTAGAATCAGAGAAGTTTAACATGTTGGATTTAATGGGGAATATTCCTGAATTACAAAACTTATTTCGCTATAGTCAAAGAGGTGCCACTTTATATAAAATTGATTCAACACATACAAATGAGCTTTCCTTTTCAGTTAACATACTAGATCGACTCCATATGACTACAGAAAGATTTTCACGTTACATTGAATCAACTTGTAAGCATTTATCCATGCAACATGTCCCTGGGAAAACGAGCGAATCGAATTTGCTTTTTACAGCTCCTATCCAATCGTGGAATCCTATATATAGTACGCCCTTATACTACGAATATCTTGCTGATACTTATTACTTACCACTTACAACTGACCCTAGAAATCCTAAACCTGTATTACCCGAACTTCTTGTTCATTATTTATTGCTCTACAATTTAAGTATGATTTCTAGATACGAAACAGATTGGTGGTATGATTTACTTGGAAGCTATGGTTCTGAAGATTACCCATTTATTTATCAATTCCTTAATATTTCTGCTCAAAAAATCCCTTACTATATTTCGGCTTTTTTACTAGCAGAACCGAGCCTATTTCATGGGAAATAAAAAAACACAAGTCAAAAGACTTGTGTTTTTAGTTGCTTGGCGACGTCCTACTCTCACAGGGACAAGGTCCCAACTACCATCGGCGCTAGAGAGCTTAACTTCCG
>NZ_JBNTQO010000037.1:0-13693 GCF_050630465.1 Bacillus basilensis
CATATAAATATAGAACTCAGGTTGCTTAGTTGCGCTTTTTAAATACTGTCTACTTGACAGGGGTCACTCCAGTATGAGTAACGGGTTCAGTTTAGGGAGAGAAAAATGCTAATAACCATTAGAAATAACACAATAATTTGTATGCATTTCGCACCCCGTTTCGCATTATAAATAGCAAACTAAAACGCTCAGAAAATATTCTGAGCGTTTTTATGTCCTTCTTCAACTAAAGTACCCGTTAGCGTAAGTACAATATTTCGCAATATGTTACTTTACGCATCAAAAACAGCGGTGCCTTTTTAAAGAATTGCACCAGTTAGTGTAAAAAGCTATTTCACCATTTGTATTGTTAACTTATCTTTTAACATTGACCTATATGAGTCAATTTCATATTTTGTATTATTGATTTTTTCTTTTTTTCATTTTTAACATATCGAATATTTCTAACTCTAAATTCCTTCTAGCTTCAAGAACTTTTATCGCTCCTTCTACACCTGAATGGTTATGTTCTTTCCCATAGCCTTGATTAGTGTAATAGTCGACAATTCCTGTGGACCATTCTGGAGTTCTTTCTTTTAATGCCTTCCTAAATGAAAATTCAAGATTATCTTGTTCTACATACAATAACATTGGATTTAAATTCTCTATGATTTTTGCAACTTTCATTACATAATTTATTATTTTTTCTTTTTGTTCACCATATTTAATCATCCCAATAGTTAATGGATTTTGTATGAAACAACATTCAAAGATATAAACCTTATTGTCTTCTAGAGCAATTTCAGCAAAGTCATTCCATTTGTCAGCAATTAATTCAACATTTTTATCGAATGGTAATTCATATATATCATTTTCAAAAATAGCGTTAAATAATTCTTCTGAAAACTGATCACCAAACTCATTTTTCATCTTACTGTATGGTAATAAATAATTGCTTCCTTTTTTTAGAACTCTTTTAAGAAGCACTTCTTTAAAATCTCCACTGTTAGATAATAATCTATTGAATTCAAATTTATTAAAACAAGATACACCATCATAGTCGGCTGGGTGGTTCAAATTTCCCTCTAAAAATAGTTCAACTTCAATTTTATTTTGGCTTAGAATTTCATTTATTAGCTTTGCAGTGGTTGATTTTCCAAATCCAGGTAAACCTTCTACTATTATTAGTTTTGTATTCATAGTTATAAATCCCTTCCTTCAAAGTATTTAACCAAGATTAAAAAAATCACTTACTTTACTACAATCACCCCTTCAAAATATGATATCCACCATTTCCTTTGAAAAATTCTTCTTAAAGTATCCTGACCGTTAGTTTAAGAACATTTTTTCAAAATCTCTATCATTATTTTAACATAAATTTTCCATTTATCTTTTAAAAAAATATAGTCCACCATTATTTGAGTGAACTATGTAAAGTAAATTATATCTTTTAAGTCAAACACTTTGTCAGTAATCCCCAATCGTTGTGCTGGTGTTTTTACTGTTTTCTTTTTCCCTTCCTTTGTGGTAAATGGCATACAAAAGTTATAATGAGTTCGAAGTATCGTTAGAGCCATTTGTGCGTATTTTGCATTAAAATTAGAATAGATATAACTTTTACTATCTCCACAAGCTGTCATTAAAGGTCTTTCTAAAATAGACAATCTTCTGCGGATGTTTTGAATAAAAGCATTTACTGCATTGTTGTTTACTTCAAGTATTAAATTGGCAATATCGCTCTTTTGAGTACCCCAAACGGTGCAAAGGAGACGAGCTCTCCGAAGCCATCAAACAATACAATTTGTATTTTCATTTTTAGAACACCTCATATGGTTTCTTTTTAAACCCCAAATTAGGAGCATACATGTTATGTACAAATTAATAATGAAGATAGTCTTTCTCCCCTCACTCTATAAACTTCCAAATGTTCTTCCAATTCCCTCTCATCACTTATTACACTTAGCGTTTTCTTCACAAAATTCCAATTCAAACTACCGGATAACCATAATAATGATGGAAGTCTTTTATAATCATTTGATGTTACAATATTATGAGCCTTATACCCTTCTAAAAATGCACTAGCAACACTTGAACTGACTTCATGTGATTGTATTCCTTCTGTTCGAGAATACCACTTTAGTAAAAAGGCTAGTCCTTCAATACGATCAACATATCCAATCGATTCAAAATCTACAATTCCTTTTACCTGTTCACTTGAGTCCCATAAAACATTCAACGGATTTAAATCTGTTTGTACGATAAATTCTAATTCACTCGTATATGCGCACTCTATATGATATTTAGCTAGATTTATATACTCTCGTAATTCTTTGCAGGCGCTTGCCTTACTTTCTAGCATATGAATAAACTGGGCATACCCATCCAAATGAGATTTCTTTTGAAAAATCGAGCTTTGAAATGCATTAGAAATATCCTGAATCTTTCTTGCTTCCTTTCCGAAGGCTTTTGCTATAGCTTCTGTACAATATGTAATATGTTCTCCTTCAATCCAATTAGACAATACAAATCGGTATTGTTCATCATTCCAAGTGACAAATGTAAATGACTCTCCCGTCCTATTCTTGTTAATCTGCATAAATGGAATCCCATGCTTGCGTAAATAATACGTATACTGTACTTGCTCTATCAGTTGTTCATTTAATAACGCCCCAAAAGCTGGATTGATTGTTCGCTTACTATTTATAAATCTTGCGGAATACCGCTTTCCATTTACGATGATTTTATAGTGTAAATCTGTATGCCAACTGTTCTTATGTAATTCTTCTTCCACTGCTAATGTATGAATTTCTTTAAAATAATTCATTACTACATTTCTTATTATGTGTTTCACCCCGTTCTCTCCTTCCATACAAAAAACTAGGGTACATGTAATTCATTGTGCTTCCCATAACAAAATTTATTTCACTTAATTAAGCATACCTAGGATATTACAAATATGAAATAGAATTATAGAAAATAGTAGATGGGGGGGCCTATAATTGAAGAACTTAAAGTTTGGGGTAATTGGAGTATTATGTGTCGCTGGATTAGTTGGATGTACAGGTCATTCAACTGAAACGAAAGCTTCCAATACAGAAGTATCCACAACAATAAAAGAAAATGTATCCAAACAAATTATGTTTGAACAAAAAGAAGTGAAAAAACTTGAGATTAGTCACGTAAATTCAAAAGATGTTTACAAAATCATAAATAAAGAAAATATGAAAACAATTTTCACAAGTATGGAAAGCGCAGAGAAAAAACACTACTTCTAGATCAAGATGCCAAAAACTATATACATTCAAAAATGAAGGTTACTTAACAAGATAATTCTATTCAAGAATTCTTTGTTTGGATAGAATCTGACGATGACATCGTAATAGCAAAGGCAAGTGATGAAACGCACGGCGAAGGGTATGATTTACGTGAGAATAATTCTCAAAAAATCATTCAGCTTTTCAAAAAATAACTTTTATTTTTCTTTTGAATAGATTAAACAATCATTTTTTCTAAACTGACTGATTTAGTATTTGTTATCAGTAACGCCTCACCATTCTTCAAAATTTCTTATCTTAACTTTGTCATTTTACAAAATATTATCTATTCTTTTTCAACTAATCCCCAATAGTGAATATGTGTAGTAAAAAAAGAGCCAATCTCCAACACAATAGAAGATTGACTCTTTCCTTTATTTACTCCCCTGTTTCAGAAAATCGCTTTATACGTTCACCAATTTCATCACGAACACGTTGAAATTCGGACCACTCTTTTCCTGCTGGATCATCAAATCCCCAGTGAACACGATTTACGTGCGAAGGTGTCGAAGGACAAACAGAATCTGCATGACTACAAAGCGTAACAACTAAATCAGCACTATTTAAAATGTTTGCATCAATTATATCTGATGTTTGATTCGTTATGTCGATATTTACTTCATTCATTGCTTTCATAGCATTTGGATTTACTCCGTGTGCTTCAATACCTGCAGAATAAACATTCCACTTATCTCCTAAATATTTCTTTCCCCAGGCTTCTGCCATTTGGCTTCGGCATGAATTTCCTGTACATAAGAAATAAATTGTCTTTTTGTTTTCCATGTTGTTTTCCACCTTTGTTTTTAAATTATACTGGTTGATCATTAAAATATTTACGCTTAAACCAAAAAGCGACGTTTACAAGTGCAATCATTACAGGGACTTCAACTAACGGTCCGATAACAGCTGCGAATGCTGCGCCCGAATGAATACCAAACACACCAACCGCTACAGCAATTGCTAACTCAAAGTTATTACTACCTGCTGTAAATGCTAACGTTGTCGTCACCGGATAGTTTGCACCAATTTTTCTTCCCATAAAGAAAGAAACAAAAAACATCACAATAAAATAAATGAATAACGGAATTGCTATTCTTACTACATCTAATGGCACACTAACAATCATTTCCCCTTTTAAAGAGAACATAACGATGATTGTAAATATTAATGCAAGTAATGTAAGTGGACTAATCTTAGGTATAAATACCTTTTCATACCACTGTCTTCCTTTTAACTTAACTAGTACAAAGCGTGTCAACATACCTGCTATAAAAGGAATTCCCAAATAGATAAATACTGATTTCGCTACTTCTACCATTGTAATACTAACGATAGCTCCTTCAATTCCTAACCATTCTGGGATTACCGTTACAAACACGTATGCATAAACTGAGAAGAATAACATTTGAAATACCGAATTAAAAGCAACTAAACCAGCTGCATACTCTTTATCCCCATCAGCAAGGTCGTTCCAAACAATTACCATTGCAATACAACGTGCTAAACCAATCATAATGAGCCCTACCATGTATTCTGGCTTATCAGGAAGGAAAATAATTGCTAAAACAAACATAAGTACAGGTCCAATAATCCAGTTTTGTACTAAAGATAGAACTAACACTTTTACATCTTTAAATACCCGACCCATTTCCTCGTAGCGAACCCTCGCTAACGGCGGATACATCATTACAATTAAACCAACAGCAAGTGGAATAGACGTCGTTCCAACTTGCAATGTATTCAGTCTGTCTACTACACTAGGAAACACAAACCCTAAACCAATCCCAACAGCCATCGCTAGAAAAATCCATAGTGTTAAATATCGGTCTAGAAAAGATAAACGTTTCATTTTATTTTCCATCTCCTATTAACAACAAGAATTTTTTTCCACTACGTTAGAAGTCGTGCAACAAGATGGATCTTCTATTTTATGAACATCACTATCTGCTTTTCTATAAAAGAACTCCCACTCATTCCCATCCGGATCCGTTACCCAAAACTTATCTTGAACCGCATAGCAACAAGTCGTATCCATCTCATCACGCGCAAAGAAACCTTCTTTTTCTAATCGTTCTTTATGTAATGTGATTTCTTCAACTGTCTCTACTTGAAAACCAAAATGATTTACCTGATTTCCTTTCACTTCATCTCGTACGTTCAGCGTAAAATTAAGCCCTGGCGTCTCTAATAAAAATTTAGCATAATCCGTTTTCACTTTAACTGGAGACACACCAAATACCTTTTCGTAAAATTCAATAGACTTCTCTAAATTCGTAACATTTATACCAACGTGAACATATCTCATACCTTATTCCTCCTCTTTACATGTTATTAATCAATTTTTTTTGATTAATAGTGCAAAATTTTAACAACAACTACCTTTTCCTGTTTTTCTAAAGATACAGCATAATTCTTCTGATAATAAATTATTAACTTCCGCATCATTTAAATCATAATAACTCCACGTACCCTTTGTTTCTTTTACAATTAGACCTGCGTCTAATAAAATCTTTAAATGATATGACAACTTAGATTGCGTCATTTCAAAAACTTCTGTTAAATCACATACACACGTCTGGCCTCGCTGACAAAGTTCATACATAATCTCTAAACGCTTTTGATCCGCCAACGCTTTAAACTTTTTCTCATAGAGCTGAAAATCTTGTGCCATTGTAGTTCACTCTCCCTTCATCAACTTTTTTTGATATTTATAGTATATACGCTGTTTAGTTCTTTATACAACTAATTAATCAAGTTTTTTTGATTTACAAAACCTCCCTCGCATCATATCTTTGCTACAATTAAAAAGACCATAGCTTTTTCAAAAGTGAAAAACTACGGTTCTTTTTACAACTTAATAGTTACAATATTTCCGAGGTATGGAGTCTCTATAACTGTTTTAAATTTTAATTTGACCATTATAGAGTAGTGCCCCATCACCATTAAGCTAAGAAAACAAATACCCCCAAATGAGAAAAATCGATATAACTCTTGTTTTTTGCATATGCATAAAAAGCACGTCACCCTTTCTCATTAACAGAAGAGAATAGTAACGTGCTTTTAATTTCAAAAATAGTCTAAATCCTTAAGTTGATGGTTGTGAGGCAGGACCCCAATAAGAACGGTATCTAAGATTTCATGAGAGGTGTTAGTTCCATTCCAAAGGCCTCAGCTGATGATTAACTCAAGTACCGATTTCGGATGACCCCCATGTGATGAAGTTCGTGTCCTGCGATGCCGTACGCGAGGGCGCGCACCGTAATGCTTAGGTTGTTGGCTGTGCCCTTGCGGGTCCACGCCTCCGCCGGTAGCCCGCGCAGCAATGTGATCGTTGATTGCCGTACGGCCCGGTAGTCTTCGGCCAATTGCGCGGTTGTCCAGCTTCCGAAAGGAGGCATGAACAATTCCTGATCGAAACCAGTCAGAGGCGTCTGGTCCCCTCTTGCGAACCGGAGCAGGCGGTAGGTCATGACGCGTTCCGCGTCTGCAATGTGGCCCACGAATTCTTTCAGCGTCCATTTTCCTTCCGCATACCGATATGCGGCCTGGCTTTCGGTCAACGATGCCAGGAGCTCGGTCATTTGCTTTTCCTGGGCGAGCAGAATGTCGATGATGTTACCGTCCGGCACCAAACGGATATACTCGCCGGAACCCCCGGCGTATTCTTCTTCTGACGGTCTTTGATTCATGCGTAGTCACCTCTTTATGTAGATATAGAAAATTATAGCACTCGTCTATGTCTAATAAATTCGCGAAATGATAGAACTTCCCTTCTAATAATTGAGGATAAACAACTATTTAGTTGATCGGTCGCCACACTATTCTGATTCGTTAGCACAATAAGCAATGCTAATCAATAATGCATAAAAATTATCTGTTATACAATACTTCGAAGATATTAATATATAAAGGTAACACCTTCTTTTTTAATTTAAAGATGAATTTTCAATTATATTTTGAAATGAACCGGAGTAAAACACACTAGTCTAACTACTTTTTTATACAAGGTTTTATGCAAAAAAGAATAGCGAAGATCCCTAGAATCCCCGCTATATCAATGATGTATAAAATCTTGTATAAGAGATAGATAGACATAGAGACAAAAAATTTAGTAAAAACAAGGATTATATGAAAAACTTGCTACCGATAATGAGACTTTATGTTAACCAATCATGTATATGATATACATGATTCTTTGTTCAATCGTCTAATAAAAAACCTAACTTATATTAGTAATTTCCCTTGTTTCTATTGATAAATATCAAAATACTACCTAACACACTTAATAAAAGTACAAAATATAACAATAAATCAGGTATAAATTCTAAAGGAACAATATCTATTAATTGAAAAATAATAATGGCAATGATACCTAAATATAATATGTTGTACAACATATTATTTGTTTTATATTGAATTTCTCTCCCTCTTTCATCTTTTGCTTCATCGCTTGATTGAAATTTTATTACATACATCTGACTGATGAATATTAAAACTAAAGATAAAGATTTTAACCACAACATATGTCTCACTCCTCCTGATAATCAAATACGTCAGTTATTGACTTTCCAAATACATTTGCAATTTTAAAAGCAAGAATTAAAGAGGGATTATATTTATTTTTTTCAAGAGTAGCGATAGTTTGACGACTAACACCCACTCTTTTTGCCAGTTCCTCTTGAGACCAACCTCTTTCTGCTCGACAAACTACAATTTTATTATGTAACAATAGTACCACCTCTTGAAATGATTGTAATTTATTTCTTACAATTCGTAAAGTATTTTTAACAATTTTTTTTTTGTAATTAAAAACACGTACAAAAAATAGCCCTTTATTTTAAAGAGATAGATACTTGAACAAAGGTGCCACATTTACTTCCTATATCGAGAATTATGTAAATAAGCTGTCCATGTGGACAGCTTATTATTTTTTTGCTTAGCGTGCAAAATTCGCTTCTTGTTGGCGGTACCCCATCGCTATCAACTTAAGAATTAATTGTTCCCCAAAACGAAAAAAAGAAACATAGAAGTGAAAAACCCCTGTTTTTCTTTTTGATAAATATATTTATTGGAAAATACTTTGAACTTTCGGGTACAGATGCTCCTTCTATCCTATTATAGAAGCTATTTTGAACGTAAGTAATTTGTAAGGAATAGGTAAGAAAAAAGAGATTTTCATTGTGTAGGATAAAAATATAAGGAGGTGTGAAAGGCGGAACAGATATGACTTATATATGAAAAACAAACCAGTAACAAGAGTGTTTCAAGGAAAAGAAGTAATTTCTGGGGTTAACATACATGTGGAAGAAAAGGGATTTACCGTTTGTTAAGACAGAATAGCCTTTGTAAAAATAATAATTATGAATATGATTACGAATTTAACTCTGACTTTTTTGTCATTGTTGGAGATGATAGCTGTGTGATTAATACGAAACAGCAAGCAACTAACTTTACAATTTAAATAAAGGAGAGGATGCTTTATGAAAACATGCAGTAAAATTACATGTGCAAGTCTATCACTTTTAATAGCTGGAAGTTCCCTGTTATACATAACACCAGCCTCAATTGTAAAAGCAGAACCCACGCAAAATGTATCTAGTTCGTTACAAACAAGTAATCAAAGCGATCGTACTTCCGTTAAGAAAGCAATGCGGGATTCACTCCAACTTGGATACCCTGGAATACTCGCTCAAATTTCTAAGGGTGGTAAAAATTGGAGCTATGCCGCCGGGATAGCGGATCTGAGAACCAAGAAGCCGATGAAAACAGATTTTCGCTTTCGCATTGGCAGTACGACGAAGACATTCATTGCAACAGTTCTACTTCAATTGGCTGAAGAGAACCGCTTGAATCTAGATGACTCCATCGAAAAATGGTTGCCTGGCGTCATTCAAGGAAACGGATATGATGCTAACCAGATTACGATTCGGCAGATATTGAATCATACAAGTGGGATTGCTGAATACTTAAAGTCAAAAGACTATGATATTATGGATACAAAAAAATTGTATACGGCTGAAGAATTAGTAAAGATGGGAATTTCTCTTCCACCAGACTTTGCTCCAGGTAAGGGCTGGTCTTATTCAAACACAGGATACGTAATACTGGGTATCCTTATTGAAAAAGTAACTGGAAACAGCTATGCGGAAGAGGTTGAAAATCGGATTGTTGAGCCGCTCGAATTGTCGAATACATTCCTACCTGGTAATTCAACTGTTATTCCAGGTACCAATCATGCCCGTGGATATGAAAGATATGACGGAGAAAGTGAGCTAAAAGACGTTACTTATTCTTACCCAGGTAGCTCGGATGGAGATATGATTTCTACTGCTGACGATTTAAACAAATTCTTCTCTTACTTACTCAGTGGCAAATTACTGAAGGAACAGCAACTAAAACAAATGCTTACTACAGTTCCTACAGGAATTGCTGAAATCGGCAGATATGGTCTTGGAATCTATGAAACTAAACTTCCAAACGGTGTCTCGATATGGGGACACGCAGGTGCCTCTCCAGGGTTTTCTACTTTTGCTGGAGGCACACTTGGAGGCAAGCATACATTGGCCATCAATTTGAATGGCCATAAAACTAGTCGTTCTGATCCTTTTAAAAATATTTTACTTGCTGAATTTAGCAAGTAGGTAAAAAGGAAAAACAGATAAATCTTCCCATAGTTTTTATAGTTAAAAATATACATTTCTGGTTCGAAAAACTTATTCTAAAAAAAATTTTGGGGATTTTGGAATTACGGAGGCAAGCCAATGTTATTAAGCTAATAAAACAAAATACTCCCTAAAATAAAAAAATACGCTATTCTTTCTGTAGAATCATAGAAAAGGATGGCGTATTTTTAAACTTGGGGTTAAAGAAAGTTCTTAAGTTGATGGACATGTATGGTGACCCCTACAAAGAAATATTTATATTCCTCCTAAATGAAGCTCTTAATCAGTGGAGTCGGGAGATATCACATTCCACTTTCCAAACAATGTCAAACCAGCAGCTTTAGCCAGAGACACAGATTCCTGGTTATCAAGCTGACATCGGTACTGGGGTTCGTATCCCTGAATACAGGCGTACTTACAGATTGAACGTACCACTTTGCGGGCGTGCCCTTTTCCTCTAAAAGGAGCCAGAGTCAATACACCGAGATCCGCAATTTGTGCATTCCCCCATGGATACATGCTTGCGGCGCTGACCAGGCGATCTTGCTCAAAAGAGCCGAACACCGCCCAGTGATCTAATTCCACATAAGCATTATCCAAGTCTTGTTCTGAGGCAGAGGACTGGAACTCGGAGAAAACAGTATCAGCTTTCTCTGTTAATTGGCGTAATCCACTCTCCAGTTTCTCTTGTAGCAATACGTTCTTATCAGTTTCTGAAAAATAAAAAAGATAATCTGCTCCATGCAGAATGATTCCCTCTCGATTCAATTTTTGGAGAAAGGTTCTCTCAGATAGATCTTTTAGTTGATACAGGCCTATTTTATCTGCCATAGCAGGCGTCAGGACCGCCAAAACCCTGCCGTCGGAAGTTTCTAGCACCATGACACGTCTGTCTGTGCTCAAATTAGGATTGATGGTGACAGTAAAAACTTCATCACTATAGAAGACGTCTCCCTTCAAGAATTGCCCCCACCAAAAGTCAGTTATCGTTTGTGAAAATAAAGACATACTTCTTACCTCCCATAATTGCATTCTGTTTAAGAATACCATAAAAACTCTGAATATTTCGCGTATTTTAATCCGTTTTTTTATGAAGTCCTACTCCATTAAATGGCCCGGTTGCTGAACTAACCATAAATAAATTTCTGTTAATCAACAGCTTCTTCTTTTGAAATAATAATTTCGAAAATACGCATTTAATTATTATATTTCTGTATATACAGATTTTATAAAATTATTTGTATAATATACCACCATTTATAAAAAAGATAAGACCCCCTAAGGAGCCTTCCTCCGACTTGAACCACTTTAATTTTAATAATATGTATTGGACTCCCATCCAAATATTATTTTACCATGTTAAGTAATATCTGGGTACCGCCAGCATTTTTGAAGAAAAACACGCTAAGCAAAAAAATACAATAAGCTGTCCATATGGAAGTTGATTAATATTAGCTTATTTGTCTTATAAGTTAAATCGAGAACAATTAGATCCCAAAATATTTCAGTTCTTTTTGTATGTTATTTAAGGCAAACCTCTTTCGTTTTTTAAAGAAATTCTTTGGTTCGTTTGAAGATAATCTCCAAAGAAGTCGTATATCCTGCGAGTGTTAGAGTAAGGACTTGAACAAATTCCCAACCATCCTCAGCATGTTCTATAATAATACGCTTATAATCTTCTTTGGGTTGCCCTTTCCATCCATCAATTTCGACTTTCACAAATTTGTAATCATACATATTCTTCCACCCCTTTTCCCTAATTGTACCATTTAGAAGAAGCGATGTATTGTACTTTTTTGACTGTATGCTCTATACATATGCAGTTAACATAACGCATCATTATCGGTAGCAATGAAAAGGACTTTAAATTTAATTCGCAGGATTTCTTTCTTTTACAAGATCTTCGATGTTATTTGCTTCTTTGATTTCTTTTGACGATAACCAATTTTCATTTATTGTTCCTGTCTTATTGGTTAAATAGATGTTAAAGTTTTTATTATATAGTTCTTCTTTAAGGATTGTGGTTACTTTGATTAAATCCTCAATTAAAAGGGGATTGTTTTCAAATATATTATTGGTGGTATTAATAACTAAAGTCACTAAATATTTTCGACTATCCTCTTCATCTGAACTTGAATAAGTAATACTTTTAATTGCAAATCGATCGTTTTGCATTTCATGTAATCTTTCTTCTACTTTGGTGTGTGTTCTAATCCAGTTTTCCCAATATTTATTTATGGCATCTTACATCGTAAATTTCATTGTTCGTAACAGTTCTTCTTTTGTTATCCTTTCTTGCACATTTTTAAAAGGTTCACCTAAAGATTGGCCAGTATGATCCTTAATTTCAAGTTCTGTTATCTTTTTATTATTCTTCTGAATGATTTGAAATAGAGCATATAAACGATCTAATTCTACTGAATTCAATTGGCTAAAGTCAATCTCATTACTCATTTGCAAAGTTAATAATAATTCATTAGTTGGTTTTCCTTCATCTGGATCTTTATTATCTAATATATATTGAAGAGGATTTTCCGTTTCAGATTCCACGTAGCCTAATTTTTTTATTTCTTCTAGAGTTGGTTTGAATTTCTTATATTCCTCAAATGTTTTTTTTCCGTATTGGTATTCATCACCTACTGGATTTGAATAGAAGAGACCTTGTACCTTTACTCGGAATTTTAGATATTTGTTATTTTTTTCTTGCACAGTATGGTAGGTATTACCACCATTATTTTCATTTATCGAGCTCCAATCTGTTACAACTACATCAATACCGTGTTTTTCTTTTATATATTCTTGTATCTCAACTCCATTTTCTTGATTACAACCACTTAGACATAAGAAATATAATACTAGCAATATTACATGCTTCAAACTTTTCATATAAGCACTCCCTACGTAAGAATTAATCCTTGAATGTGCAGCACACTACAAAACCTTCTTTTCCTTAGTCGTATACTTTAACTTTTATATAGTTTGAATCTTAAATCATCTAAGTTCCTGAACTTTCCGACTATACTGCTTAAAGTATTACCGTCTTAAAATATATAACTTATTTTTTTTAGGTCTTTCTCAATTCTATAAGCCTATGGTTCATTGGGATCATATCTAAAACGTACATTCATACCATGGTATCTATTTTACTATAAAATCTGGTTCTATTATTAAAATATTCCTTTTTTGTTTTTTCGTTTCCTAGTATAGATGTTCCTTCTAAATCAATGAGGGAGGATCTATGGAAAGATATTATACTATCTCGAGTTATGCACCATATATAAGAAGAAAAAACATAGCTATAAACATAATATTATATTTTTATATATGAACAATTTAATTTAAAATCATTGATGATAATGTTATACTAATATTAACCAAGAAGAATCCAGCAAACTATGATTAATCACTACATTTTCTTTCATAGCATGTCAACGTAAAAAAAGACACTTTCTATTGTGTCTTTTTTTACGCTTTGAGATGAATACATTGACTCAATACTTATATTAGTCTAATTTTGGGTAGCACCACATCGCTATCAACTTAAGAAATTGATTCTTCCCCAAAACGGAAAAAATGAACCGAATTCTCAGAAATAATTGTGAAAAGGTAAAGTTCTCGTTATGGGGGTGTCTTAAAATCTTAGCTTGATGGGCATGTGGCGGTACCCCACATCCATCAACTTAAGGATTTAGACTATTTTTGAAGTTAAAAGCACGTTACTATTTTCTTATGTTAATG
>NZ_JBNTQO010000038.1:0-13661 GCF_050630465.1 Bacillus basilensis
TGAGTCCATATAAATATAGAACTCAGGTTGCTTAGTTGCGCTTTTTAAATACTGTCTACTTGACAGGGGTCACTCCAGTTAGAAGCCTCTTTTTTATATTCGTTCTTATAGTTCAAAAGGAAACTATCTTTTTTTCACGAATGTAACTTATGAACATAACTAGGAGGGATAAATATGTACCAAACTATTGAAGGCTTCTTGCAATCATGGACATACGAGGCTGAGTCTACTCAAAAAATGCTCGATGCATTAACAGATGAGTCTTTATCACAAGAAATTGCACCTGGGCACTGGACGTTAGGCAGAGTTGCTTGGCATATCGTGACGGCAATTCCTGTTATGCTATCTGGCACAGGGCTTAAGTTTGACGGAGAAACGAAAGATTATCCCGTACCAACTTCTGCAACAACAATTGCAGATGGGTATCGTAAAGTGAATGCAGCTTTTGTTGAAGCTCTTCAAGGCGAATGGACGGATAAAGACTTAGCTACTATTAATGACTTCTTTGGTCGTCCTATGCCAAATTCTATATTTTTAATGACACTTATTAATCATCAAAATCACCATCGCGGACAAATGACGGTTTTAATGCGACAAGCCGGCTTAACAGTCCCTGGCGTATATGGCCCAGCAAAAGAAGAATGGGCTGTAGCTGGAATGGAAGCTCCTAAAATGTAACAACAAAAAAAGACAAGGGATTTACAAACCTTGTCTTTTTCTGTAACTTGTTTCATGTGAAACTATTTTTATTAAATGGTTGTTTTATGGAAAAGATAGGTTAAAATGAATACATATTATGAAGAGGAGTAACCAAATTGAATACAAAAAATAAAAAAATAGCTATGGGAACTATTTTACTAACTTCTATTATTGGAGTTATTAGTGTATCTCTTTATTTCACCTATTATGGTACCCCTTGGGGAAAACAAGCAGCAATTACTGAATCAAAAGAGTATATTACAAAATACTTTAATCTAGATGCGGAAGTCAAAAATACTTCTTACGATGCTAAAATGAATAGTTATGCCATCTCCTTTGAGACAAGTAGAGACGGAGAGTTTACTATCGAATATAAAAGTCCTAATAACTTTAATATTTCTCCAGGAGTGCAAGAGTATTTAAGCACACACTCTAAATTTACAGAGTAGTAACGAAGCATACATATACAAAAAAGAGTTGGTGTAACGCCAACTCTTTTTTCTTATTCTTGTCATACAGTTATATCTTCCTTCTCTATATTTTTAATTCCGTAATATGCAATCACAACTCCAATTGCTGCGAGTGCTAGTTGAAGGGGAAGAAAAGTTGCTGTAGAAAACGCTGGGTTGCCATTATTCATTGCAATTGTGACAACGATAAGAGATGAAACAATTGTAGTTGGCACGGAACGTTTACGCATTCCGAAATATAATGGAATTAAACTCATCCCCGCAGTTGCAATGGCTAAAGGAACTAGTTTTATTCCTTCTTGCATCAATTGATCTACTGTAAATGAATTAGGAAGAATTGAAAAATAGCTATCTATACCAAAGAAAATTCCTACTACTAAAATGTTAGATACAATAACTGTTATAAATGTTACTGTCGCTGTAATAGCCAACTTACTAGCCATCATCTTCTTTCGGTTAATGGGATAAGAAAACATGAGTAGTATTGTTTTATTTTTATATTCACCAATTATTAGCCTTGCGATTAATACACTACCAAAAACAATAAACGTTGCTCTTACTATTGTGCTAGCCATTAACAATATCGTCTCTGGATTCCTTATTTCTGCATCACCTTCTACTTGAGCGATGATGCTCACAAAGATCATTAATGCCAGTATAACAATATTTGCAATAATTGCTCTCTTCACGTACCAACCAAGCTTAAACTTTTTCAATTCTAGCTTCATTAAATGTAGCATGATAGTGTCCTCCTTCCTCCTAAGATTTAATCAATATAAATGACTCCTGTTTCACTTAAAATCTTCGCTTCATTTTTTGCATCACCAATCGTTCCTACTTTTATTTTTTCTGTATTTTTATCTTTCTTAAGTCCTTTTAAATCCACTATTACGTCAGCTGAATTACTTTTAGCCATAAGCTTCAATGATGCTGGGACACCTTTATACCGTACGCCAATATCTCCTGATTTTGTTTCTACAAATAATGATTTTCCTTCTGTCATATCTTTCAGTAATACTTCCCCAGATGTTGAAGTGATGTTCACATTTTCGTTTTTTACATTTTTCACATAATTATCGCCAGTAGTAGAAGTTATATTTACTTCTTGTAATGAACTATCTTTTAACATTAAATCTCCACTTTCGGATATGAACTCACCCTTCTCTGCCGATAGTCCTGTAATCATTCCATCTCCAGACTTGCCTTTTGTCACGATACTTTTTACTACTATATCGTTTATTTTCACATCACCCGATTTATTATTTACTACAATTTTGTCTATTGCTTTCCTCGGAATAGCTATACATATACTATTTTTCTTCCTAAACGTAAAACCATTAAAAAATTTGGTCACCTTTTGTTTTTGCTTAATCACAATTTTATTTTCGTCATTTTCTATTTTGACGGGATCTATCTTTTTATCTACTTGTTGACCTTGAGCGGAAATTACTATTTTATTAGCGTCTGTACTTTTAAATTCAATATTCCAGTTTTCATTGTCTACTTCTATTTCTTTTATATTATTGATTTCAAAAGACCTTTCTTGCTTAAAATCTTTCACCTGAAATACCTTAAAACCCAAAACCGCACTAGCAATTGTAATGACTAATATTGCAATTACTATTATTTTTTTCACCAGTCATACCCCAGTTCGTTTTTGTTTTAAGCTTGCTTCACGCCACATCAATCTTGTCGATTTTTCGATACGATAGATAACTAATGAAAATTCCTAATAAACAGAGCACGATTGGGATAGCTATAAAATCAAACATACTTACTTGACCATTTCCAGGACCAACGTTACCATTAATCAGCATACCAATTATTACTGCTGAAGTAATCGTTGTCGGTGTCGATTTCTTTCTCATTCCAAAAAATAAAGGAATTAAACTTATACCAGATATCATAAATGCACTTATAATAGTAGTTGGAACGGTAGCTATTATTTCCCCCATCGTAACAGGCGTTTCAAGTATTCCTATTATTGGATTCATACAGAATATGAGCAAACTAATAATAAATGTTGCGATTATCGTGCTCACAAAGCAAAAACTAAAAACAATTGCTAATTTCGCTCTCATTAGCATTTTCCTTTGCAGTGGGTACATAAATAGTAGCTGTATTGTTTTGTTCTTGTATTCATCAATCACTAAACGTGATAAAATAACCGATGCAAAAATAATAAATGTAATTCTAATAAAAATATTTGCTAAAGACATGTATTCCATATAGCTAGAGAACATCAACTCATCCTCTACTTTAGATGCCCATGCCATAAGACTTACCGCAGCAAAAATTGCTATAATACCAATCGCTGCTCCTTTAAAATAACTAGATAATTTATGTTTTTTCCATTCGAGTTTCATTAATTTAAACATATAAACCACGCCTCCATTCTTTATATACCTGTCTCTACACTGCTAACATTCTAACTCCAGCAGTAACTACGCTTAACATTCCTATCACTAGTAGAATTAACAACCATTTCCGCTCTGGTTTCCTATAATATAAAATTCCACTTATAAACATTACGATTAATCCACTTACCAGGTTCAGCCACAATTCATTAAGCATGAATGCCCTCTCCATCCATTACGTTTAAGAAATATTCCTCTAAGGAACTATGTTTCTTATTAATACTTTCAATTTCCACATCATTCATAATAAGTGCTTTTGAAATGGCTTGCTGAGACACTGCCGTATCATACACACGAATCATATTTCCGCTCATTATTTTATAATTTTTTATACCAAGTTTATCTTCTAAAATATAAGCTGCACGCTTCACATCAGGAACAGTAATTTCAATGTACTCTGTTTGTTTTCCGTTAATACTCTTCATTGAAACTTCTTTTATTAGTTTTCCATTTTGAATTACACCAATTGTATCCGCCATTAATTCCATCTCACCTAAAATATGACTAGAAACTAATAATGTAATGCCATATTCTTTGCAGAGCATTTTAAATAAGTCTCGTAACTCTTTAATACCAATTGGATCTAAACCGTTTATGGGTTCGTCTAAAATGAGCAATTCTGGCTTTGTCACGATTGCCCTTGCAATACCAAGTCGTTGTTTCATTCCCAATGAAAAATCTTTTACTTTTTTATTATCTATCCCTTGCAGTTTCACTAAATGTAATGCATGGTCAATTTCATTTTTATCGTAATAGCCCATATATTCACAATGTAATTCTAAGTTTTCTTTCGCCGTTAATTTATCATAAAAGATTGGATATTCAATAATTGTCCCCATTCTTTTTAATACTTCATACGATGTGTCTGTTAACTTCTCACCTAAAATTTCAATCTCACCGCTCGTCGGTTTTATTAAATTTGTAATCATTTTCATAATCGTTGTTTTACCAGCACCATTCGGTCCTAAGAAACCGTATATCTCTCCTTTTTTCACATGCATGTTAACGCTAGAAATAACTTCTTTCCCTTTAAACACTTTCGTTAACTGATTCGTTTTTAATATATAGGTCATGTCACTTTCCCCTTTCGCACTACTTTATATTTTTATAATAGACAACGGAAATCTCTTTTTTCTTACCCGTTTCTTACAAATTCCTTACGCTGAAAAAAAAGCTTGTAGAATCTACTTCTCTACAAGCTAAAACTGCATCTTTTTTAATGCAACTGTAAAAATTGTTTTTTCATACGGCTTACTAGAAAGATGAATTTTTCCATCCATCGCTTCCACCAGTCTTTTCGTAATCGTTAACCCTAAACCGCTTCCTTGGTACAATCTATTTCTCGAATCTTCAAGTGTGTACATACGCTCAAACACTTTATCAATATGAGATTCATCAATCCCTTTTCCTTTATCCCATACGTCTATATACACATTTGTTTCATCATCTCTTAACGTCATACCCAGTATCTTTCCATCGTCTCCATATGTAATTGCATTTGATATTAAATTGTTCAATACCCTACCTAATACTTCTACATTTCCAAGTGCATATATATTTCTTTCTGGTATATCAATATGAACATGAAAACCTTTCGACGTCACTAAATCATAAAAAGATAAAATCTTCTCACGACAAACTTCATTCATATTCACTTTTGTCATCTCGATTGCTTTGTCACCAGATTCTAATTTTGCTAAGTCAAAAAACTTATGAATTAGTTCCATTACTTCTAGTGTTTTCACATGCACCTTTTCAAGTAATATTTGTTGTTCTTCTTTATTCATTGTTTTATCCTTATTTAACATTTCTGTATATCCAAGAATAACTGTTAGCGGTGTTTTCAAGTCATGTGAAATATTTGAAAGCATTTTTCTCATCGAAATTTCTACTTTCGCATGATCTGCATTTGTTTTCTGTTTTGCATCTAATAATTGATTAATTGCCACTAATAATTTTTGCAATTCTCGATCATCTGTCATAACGAGTAACTTCTCGCCTGTTTGTACATTTACAATACTTTCTAACTTTTCATATGTGTATCGCAAATTTTTACTACTATTTTTTCTCATTTTATACTGTATGTAAATGACACATAACAATATAAAAATAATACCTATTAACAAATTGACCATATTACATCACTTCCAACTTATAACCGATACCCCATAACGTTTTAATGTATTCTGGATTAGATGGATCACTTTCGATTTTCTCACGCAATCTTCTCATATGAACATTAATAACGTTATCGTCACCATAATACTCTTCGTTCCAAACTAGCGTATATATTTGTGCTTTTGTAAATACACGATTTTGATTCTTTACAAACAGTTTTAGAATCTCAAATTCTTTTAAAGTAAGCTTGAGAGGCTTCCTATTTTTTTCCACAGTAAAATTAATTGGATCGATTGTTAAATCACCAATTTGAATCATCTTTTCTGTTGTTTCTGTAGCCGAATATTTCGTAGATCTCCGAATACCTGCTTTTACACGCGCCACCAATTCAATCATAGAAAATGGCTTACAAATGTAATCATCTGCTCCAAGTCCTAATCCAACAGCTTTATCAACATCTGTATCTTTTGCTGACATCATTAATATCGGAACGGCACTTTTTTCTCGAATGATGCGTACAACCTCTAAGCCATCTAGCTTTGGCATCATAATGTCGAGGATAATCAAATCAAATGAACCTTTTAAATATGTGTTCACGCCTTCTTCTCCATCAGATGCGATTGTAACTTGAAAGCCCTCTTTTATTAAATACTTTTCCACCATCTCTTGAATTGAGAGATCATCTTCAACTAATAAAATATGATGTGACATATGTCTATCCCCTTTTTACAAACGTTAACAATTCAATTGTATCGTAACTACTACAGACTTGAAACAAATATATGAATTTTCAAACCAACTTCCCTTCCTTCCTTAACAATGATATGATGAAATTCACTACGATTGTTCATAATTAACTTTATATAAAGGAGACTTATCATGTCAGAAAACAAAAAAGTAAGCTTAGCTGATTTAATGCGTGAACAACTTGCAAAGAAAAAGCAAGGAAATGGAAATAACTTAAATAATACGAACCAAAGCCAAGAAACAAAAAAATTGCAAAACCAACAAACGAAAAAAACAAACAACCAACGTAGACGTACAGGTGTATAAATGAACGGACAAAAACGTTCTAATATCGCACCCGGCCTTGAAGTTGATATTGTATTAAAACAAGATCAACGTACCGGCAAATTAACACGTGGAATTGTAAAAGATATTTTAACGAACTCTCCTTCTCATCCGCATGGCATTAAAGTGCGATTGCAGGACGGGCAAGTCGGTAGAGTACAAAATATCGTTCAATAAGAAAAGGAGCTCAAGTAAACTCGAGCTCCTTTTTCTTTATTACCCTTTAATTTTCTCGATGAAAACTACCTTTAAATAGTCTCCTTCTTTAAATTGATCGATTGTACGGAAATCTTCTGGTAAAGAATGTTCTTCTAATATTTTATATTTTCCATTCATTTCTTTAAATGCTGTATCGATAAAGCCTTTAAACTTTTTCATATCGAATGCGCTACAATTTGTAGAAGCAACGATAATTCCGTTATTTTCTGTAATGGCAATTGTTTCTTTTAATAAATTTTTATAATCTTTCGCTGCACTAAATGTATATTTTTTTGAACGCGCAAAGCTTGGAGGGTCAAGTACGACCATATCAAATTTCATCTTTTTCTTAGCTGCATATTTGAAGTAAAGAAATACATCTTCTACGATAATGTCTTGCGCTTCATAATCAACTTCATTTACACTAAACTGCTCAATCGTTTTACTTAAACTACGATTTGCAAGGTCGACACTCGTCGTTTTACTCGCTCCACCAAGGGCTGCAAATACAGAGAAAGCACCTGTATAAGAGAACATATTTAGCACTGTTCTTCCCTTCGCATACTTATCACGAATTTGTTTTCGAACGTTACGCTGATCTAAAAATACACCAACCATCGCTCCGTCGTTTAAATACACCGCAAAGTTCGCACCATTCTCTTTTACGATAAGTGGGAACTCCCCGCGCTCTCCTGCTACGAAATCATCACCTTCAATGTATTTCCCTTTCGTATCAAAACGCTTTTTCTCATAAATACCTTTAAAGTTTGCTACTTTCTGAAGAGCTGCTATGATTTCATCTCTGAAAGTATAGATTCCTTCACTATACCAGCTCACTACATAATAACCGTCATAATAATCGATGATTAAGCCTCCAAGACCATCACCTTCGCCATTTAAGACACGGAATGCTGTCGTATCATTTGATTTGTAAAATTGTTTTCGTTTATGTAAGGCAGATTTTATTTTACTTTCAAAGAAAGATTGATTAATTTGTTCACTCTCTTTTCTCGTTAAAATCCAGCCGTATCCTTTATTTTGTTTTCCATAATAACCTTTTCCGACAAAGTTGTTCTTCTCATCTACTACTTTGATGATTGTCCCTTCTTCACGGACATCATTTAGATTTTGAATTGCATCTTTTAAAATAAGCGGATATCCACTTTTAATTTCTTTTATAAATTTCGGTTTTATTTTTACAGTTACTTCTGATCGCATATAATAACTTCCTTTCCATTTGCATGCTTTCTCTATAGGAAGCATTTCAAAAACGAGACTGAAAAACAGCCTCGTTTCACTATACCATATTATTGCTTTGCTAGTACAACTCGCTCATTCTCTCGCTTAACCACCATATATTTACTACATTTTGAAATGGAAATCTTACTGTCCAAAACAATAAAAAAACTTATTTATTTTACATTTACCATTGACAATGATAATGATTTTCATTATCATTTAATGTATATGAGTTCTCGAAAACAAAGGCAATATTTATAGGAGGAATAAACATGATTATTGTTACAAATACAGCTAAAATTACAAAGGGAAATGGACATAAATTAATTGAGCGTTTTAATAAAGTAGGTCAAGTTGAAACGATGCCAGGCTTTTTAGGTCTAGAAGTTCTTTTAACGCAAAATACAGTTGATTATGATGAAGTAACAATTAGCACTCGCTGGAATGCAAAAGAAGATTTCCAAGGTTGGACGAAGAGCTCAGCATTTAAAGATGCTCACTCACATCAAGGCGGGATGCCAGATTATATTCTTGATAATAAAATCACTTACTACAATGTTGAAGTTGTACGTATGCCAATGGCTGCAGCACAGTAAACATATTTCTTTTTTAAAGTATAGAATACGAGAAGCGTTACCACTTCTCATATTCTATACTTTTTTATTTACTGTCTTTTTACTAGTTTCGCATGCACGACTAACCTTCCTGCTTCCGGATCGAGTGCATAGTCACACGTCGAAAGTGTTACGATTTGATCACTTGCTGTCAATTTTGTATCCGTTTTGTACAACGATTTTTCTTGAATTTTCTCCAAAAATGATGTGTATTCCGTATCACTGCTAAAATCCGTTTCAATGTAATAAAAATCAGTTGTTGTTGTATACACCGAGAACACTTCAAGATCATATCCTTCAAATAATGTATCGTAATATAATTTACGATGCGACATGAAGAACTCTTCATCTAACATTTTCTTTAAACTTCCAAACATAGAACCATCTTTCATACGATGACCATATAAAATAGTATTTCGATTTTGAGATTTCACATCATTACGATAGTCCATAAAGATGCTTCCTGCTCTCATATCTTCACCTTTATAATTACGAAATAAATAGTAATCATTGTCTTTCGCTTGAACGATTGGATAATTAATTTGTGTATCATCCATCGTAACCCATCCAACTATTTCTTGGTTAATTTGCTGCAGAGCCTTGAACTGTTTACGTACTTCCCCATCTTGTGATTGCTCTTCCATCGGACTTTTTTCATAAATGTTTTGTGCTTCGGCCATTACCTTACGATTTTCATAGTAATCCATGAAAATATCACCTAATTCATATACTGAATAGAAAAAGGTACCTAAAAAAACAACTGTAAGTATTCGTTGAAAAAAAGAATTCTTCTTCCGTTCTTTTTTACTACTCAAATTATCACCTCAAAACGGATTGTTCGCATATTTAAATACCCATTGGGACCATATACAACCCTGTATCTTCACCTTGCTTTACAACGACATCTACACCATATATCGTCTTTATCATACTTTCTGTCACAACATCATTTGGCTTACCTTTCGTAACAATTTCGCCGTCTTTCATAACAATGATATGATCACTATAGCGAATCGCCTGATTAATATCGTGTAATACCATAACAATCGTCAATCCATGTACTTCATTTAACTCTTTTACTAGCTCTAAGATTTCGAGTTGATAATAAATATCTAAATAGGTTGTCGGTTCATCTAAAAAGAGCATTGGTGTTTTCTGAGCTAACGTCATAGCAATCCAAACACGTTGTCTTTCTCCGCCAGATAACGCATGAATCTCTTTATCACGTTTACTTAGCAAATTCGTACATGCTAAAGCCCTTTCGATCGCTTCTCTATCTTCATTGGTTTGCGAGGAAAAAACATTTTTATGAGGCATACGACCAAAACTTGTTAATTTTTCTACCGTCATATCTGCCGGTGCTTCATTTTGTTGATGGACAACGGCTAACTTTCTAGCAAACTCTTTCGGTTTATATTGGCTAATCGCCTTCCCATCCAGTATTACCTCTCCGCTACGAGGATCGTGATTTCTTGACATCACGCCAAGTAATGTCGATTTCCCGCAACCGTTTGGGCCAATAATTGTTGTAATTTTACCAATCTCTATTTCACTACTAACCGACTTTAATCGATCCGTTACATTATCATACGAAAAGGTTACATTTTTAATTTCCATGAACTTTATCACTCTTTCTAAGTAAGAATATTAAGAATGGGCCACCAATAACTGCCATAATCGTCGCTGCTGGAATTTCGTTAGGTGGCACAATTAACCTTCCAATCGTATCCGCCGTCAGAATTAATAACGCTCCTGCAAGAGCAGAAAATGGAATTAATACTTTATGATCTGAACCGACTAGTTGTCTTGAAATGTGCGGAACGAGTAATCCTACGAAAGCAATAACACCTGCAATCGCTGTTGATACTACTGCTAAGAGTACTGCAATAGCAGAGATAATAAGACGAACTCTCGTCACGTGTAGACCTAAGTTTTTCGCAGTCTTATCTTGTAGCGATAATAAGTTACACCAAGCTCCTACAAACAGTGCAAGAATAAGACCAATTGTTCCATACGTAACCATTATTTCTACATCGCCCCACGTCTTCATCGTTATATTAGAAGTCGTCGTTTGCTTAATACTCTTAATGAAATATCCGCAAATCGTAATGAACGATTCATTTAATCCAGTGAACATCGCATTAATAGCTATACCAACTAAAATAATGCGAAGTGGACTTAACCCCGACTTCCACGAAAATGCATAAACGAGATAACATGCAAACGCACCACCTAAAAAGGCGAATATCGGTGTCCAGAAAAAGAATTGCGGGAATAACGTAATAATAACAAGTGTCATAAAACTTGCTCCTGAAGATATACCAATTACTCCAGCATCAGCGAGTGGATTTTTCATAACAGCTTGAAAAAGCACACCCGAAACAGCAAGAGCCGCCCCAGTGAACAGCGCAATAATAATACGCGGGAAACGTAAATCTTTAATGACTTCAACATCTTCATTGGCCCCTGTAAATATCCCTTGTACAAGGTCCACTATCCCTATTTCTAAACTCCCTTTCATTGCTGACAATGATGTCATAACAATAAGCAATACAGTAACAATGAAGAAACTCCAAGTTTTTTTATTCATTCCACTCTTCCTTTATATTAAAATGCATCATGGATACATCATTTTCTTCAATTCATCTAACGCTTCTGTTGCTTCTAAATTCCCTGTCGTTCCAAATAAACGCTCTTCTAAATCGTAAACACGATTATTTTTAACTGCAGCGAAGTGTTTCCAAATATCATTTGTTTTAAATTCTTTATCAAACATTTTTACAACTTCATCAGGCATACCATGCGCTGCTCGTAAAATAATGTCTGGATCTGCTTTTTTTAAATACTCTGTATTAGAAGCTAAATACTCTACTTGCTCACCTTGTACGATGTTTTTGCCACCTAATTGTTTCACTAAATCTCCAATATAAGAATGCTCTGTTGCTACTAAATAACTTCCCGGCACACCTAATAAAATAAGCACTGTCGGTTCTTTCTTTCCTTTTACTTCCTTTTGAATGCTAGCAACCTTTTTATCTAACTTAGTTACTACTGCTTCAGCCTGTTTTTCACGTCCATATTTCTTACCTAAATTACTAATGGAATTTTGCATGTTTTTTAAACTAGTTAAGTCTACAAAGTTCGCTTTCATACCTACACCATCAAAAACTGGCTTTAATTCATATTCAAGTGTTGTCACAGATAATACTTCTGACGGCTTTAATGATTTTACCTTTTCCATATCAGGACTCATCGGATTCCCGACTTCTGGTAAACCTTTATATCTCTTTGGTAAATCTTTCGTACTTGTTGGAACACCAACTAAATCTACTTCTAACGCGTCCATAATTTCAGTAACAGCGACTGTCGTTGCAACAATTCGCTCTTTACTATCACTCTTTACCTGCTTCGCTGTTTCTTTTTTTGGTGATGAGCACCCAGCTATACTTATTAACAGAATGATAGCCATTAGTACACTTGCGATTTTCTTCACTCTCAATCACCACTCCTTTCCAAACAATATGAAACAAGTCTTGATGCACGCGAACACGCATCAAGACTCCAAAAATTACAATCTACCAGCTCTATATTTACGAACTAATAAAGCAAGTGACCCTAGCAGTAGCACCATGTATAAACCAAGTTGTGCTGTATCTGCAGTTTTTGAATTTTTCTCTTTTTTCTCACCATTACCTGTAGCTTCGTTTTTCTTCTTACCATCTGCATTTCGGTTAAAATCAGGAGTACCTACTGTTTTTACATTATCTACTTTCGGTGTAGTCACTGGATTTTTCGGATCTTTTTTTGGATCCTCTTTAATCGTTCCTAATGCACCAATATTATTTGTATCAAATTGAATTTGGACATCGTAGAAATGATGGTAGTTCATTTCATTGATATCTACTTTTACTTTTGCATTTAATTTTGCAAACAAATCACTTACTTCAAAATGCACTACTCTCGTATTTGCATTTTTATCTTCGCTTACTACTTTCGCATCAGCAAAAAGACTGTTATTTTCTGTTTGGAATTTCGTAATCCATGCACTATTTTTCAACGTCATCTCAATGTACTTTTTACCACCTTTAACGATTAATTTTGCTGGATGTACAGTATAGTCATGCATCTTTGAAAGTTCATTTGTTTTATCTTTTAACACTTTAAATGGAATATCATATTGACCATCTATTAAATTTCTCGGATCAACTTTTACTTTCGGTGTATCATTTCCACCTTGATTATCGATTATGCCTTGGTTATTATTTCCACCTTTGCCGTTGTTTTCACCTTGAATATTACTTCCACCTTGATCATTGTTTCCACTTTGATCCTCATTACCGCCTTGATTGTTACCTAAAAACTTGATGCTACCTTCATCAAATACAAATTGAACATCGTAGAAATGGTGATAATTCATTGCATCAATATCTACTTTTACTTTTGCATTTAATTTTTTAGATAAATCATCTAATTCTAACTCTACTACTTTTGTATTTTGCTCTTTATTCTCACTTAACACTTTTGCGTTACCAAAAGAGCCATTCTTCTCAAACTCAAATTTTGTAATCCATGCACTATTCGTTAATGTAAACGATACATACTTCTTACCATCTTTTACTTTTAATACACCTGGGCTTTTTGTGTATGTGTTCATCATTGAGATTTCATCTGTTTGATCTTTTAAAACTTTAAAACCAATGCTGTATTCACCATCTTTAAGAGCTTTTGGATCAATGGTTGTGTTATTACCTTGGTTGCCGTTTCCGCCTTGGTTGTCGTTTCCGCCTTGGTTGTCGTTTCCGCCTTGGTTGTCGTTTCCGCCTTGGTTGTCGTTT
>NZ_JBNTQO010000039.1:0-11152 GCF_050630465.1 Bacillus basilensis
TGTGGTGTTGTAATTGGTTTGCTTTCCATCGGACTCGATTGTAATGGTGTTGGTCCTGACTGTGGTGTTGTAATTGGCTTTGTTTGACCCGTTGGTGTTTTAATTGTTGCTCCTGGTTTTGCTTCCGCCTTTACATCCTCTTGCTTATTCTCAAGTCCACTGCTATTTTGATTTGCCACTGGTCTAACTTGAGCTTTTACATCTTCTTCTTTATTATTTAGTTCCCCATTTGATTGCGCTACTGGTTGGACATCCGCTTTTACATCCTCTTCTTTATCTTTTAGTTCTGCCTGTTGCATTTCAGGATTATTATCTTGATGTTGCCCTCGTACTGCTAATTCCGGGTTCTCTTTTGTTGCGGCTACTTCTTCCTTAACCCTTTCTTGCTCCTGATTTCCTTTTCTATCGCGAACACCTAAATTTTCTTCTTTTTTCATTTGATTTATATTTTTTTCTTTTTCTGCTTGCATTTGTTCTTTTTCCTTGCGTTTACCATCTGCTACCTTTTCTTTTCTATCTGCATAGTTTTCTTTCAACTGTTTAAACTTACTGTAGCCTGATTTCCCCACTTTTCCTGCCACCGCAGCACTTGCAAGACCCGCGGCGCCAGCTACTGCTACACCTCTTCCAACTGTCTTAGATCCACGTCTAACATCACGATATTTCTGCCTAATATTACTCATAGCATCTGATGCGCGTGCAGCTCCGGCACTTGCTGGTACTGTAGTAATAGCATCGAAAATTGTTTTACGGTATAACCAAACACCTAAAAATGAAAGTATTTGTAATGTAGCTACAACTAGGTATCCATATTTGTCGGTTGCGCTGAATAGAATCGACGATACCCAAAACATTAATGTTACCAAGAAACCAATAGCGACTTTCATAAGTAGTGTTCTAAACAGTTCAGCTAAGAATTTTTTAGCAGTCCCAGTCCATGCAGGTACTAAAGCCATCAATAACATTACTGGTGACATTAGCGCTACAATGATAAACATTAATTGGTAGAACAACATCGCCATACTACATAAACCTAAGACAACCCATAAAGGTCCGTTGATTAAGAAAAGTAGTAATACTAAAGCTCCACGCTCGAAAGTAGCGTCCAAAGTTAATATCGTATTTTTCTTCTGTTCTACTTCCTCTTTTAATAGATCTTGCCTTTCATCTGCTCCTGTTGTTGTTAACATTTTCTTAATTCTTTCATCACCGATTTTCTTCATATCTGTTGTACCAAACTGTAGTAATGTATAAGGTTGTTTTATTAATAGAGTGTGTGTTAAATCAGTAATGGAATCGACACCGCTTGAATATCCTTCACTTGCTCCACTAATACTTTGAGTGGAATCAAGAACAGTTTTATTTACTTGTTCAGAGAAAGTGTTCAGTCCTTTGATAATATAACTTGAATTTGCGAAAAAAGCTAAAGTGAAAACTAAAATACCTAATGTCTTTAACAATCCTCCTAGCATCTCTGACTGGCGTCGTTGTACAAAACCTACCCAGATAACCCAGCAAGCTAATAAAGCTAACATGAGTCCAATTAATTCACTATATATTCCATTACCCCAAGAACCATTGAACCCTGCTGCTTTAGATATTACATCGCCTAATTTATCTCCTACATCAGCTACAATATTGAGACTCATAGATTGACCGACCATACTTGTAACAAAAGTACTAACTGCAAGATTAATGGTCCATCCAATACTTACAAGACTAAATAACACAGCAACCATTTGTTCTTTTACTTTGTCTCCCCATTTCCAAAACTTAAGAGATTCACCAAATCCACCTTCTGGTGTATAGATGTCAATTCCATAGCTACTTGCAGGGTATTCTTCATATTTTAATTTTTCCTTATTCTTTGGAATGATATCGTCTATAAGAGAAGGTCTGGGTTCTTCCTCTGCATATACTGGAGCAGCTTTAAAAAGTAAATTAAATGCTAAAAGCAAAGTACAAATTAATAACAATAGGGTAATAAACTTTTTCATTACATGTTACTCCCCCTTTTGTGGGAAACCTATTAATCTTTCGAACTAAACTCATTTGTCGGTTTAGTATTTGCTACTTCATCAATTTCATTTCGTTGAGGGCCAGAATAACTTCGAACTTTGAATCCATCTTCTGTACGAACTACTCTTACCCATTTCACTGCTTTATCGATATTTTTAGGGGGCTTCTTTGAAATAAAGTTATACATAATTGTATCCTTATCTACCACATACTCTTTTACTGTATAGTCTTTGTAAGATAAATTATTTTGTGGCCCTTGATTCGGATCTAAAATTTTATTTTTATCTCCATCGACGATAAGTTTTCTAATTGTTTTATTATCATGTTGTAAGTCAGCTTTTACAAAATCCAACATCATTTCTCTAGGAGTGTGCCCCTGTTTATCTTTTTCTTCTCCTACATTTGTTTCGCTATTTCCACATGCCACGCTCAGAATTAGAGCGCCAGCACATAGGCTAGATAGCATTAATTTTTTTAGTTTAGTTTTTACCATGTTAACTCACTCCTACATTTATTTTTTCTCCCCCTTCTTCGACAAAGGTTGCATTAACTTCCTGCTTTTCATCATCATTTGACTTTCTATAATTCTTTCTTGCATTTGGTCTTGTATCGAATGCATCATATAAATCCTTAAACACTACATCCATTGTGACAACACCTGTTCTTCCTTGAATGTCTTGGAATAAACATTGTCCTGTTTCTAAATTAGTAATAATCGCATGATTTTCTTCATTGTCAGGTAATCCAAAGAAATCTAAGATTGAAGAAATTTCTTTACTGTCTGTGTTACGGAATGAGAACTTCATACCAATATTATTCTTAAATGTCTCATCTCCAAGGTCACTTGCACTTTGAGTAGCAAAGTATACTGCTGAGTTTAAGGCACGACCTTCACGAACTAGCTTACGAGCTAACTCTCGCCCTTGAGAAGTTCCCATGATTGCCCATGCTTCATCTAATAGAACAATTTTGAATTTAGTAGGATCCTTTTGAAAGAATTTTCTTGCAAAAGAAGATAAAGACATCAGCATACTAACTGATAAATTTTCTTGTAAGGTATAATCTTTCGGATCTTTTTGAATATCTGGCATATCAAGATGCTGAATTTGTATGATATTCACTGCTGTATCAAGTTCAATATCTCTATTTGTTCCATCACCAAAGATTAAGTGTGCAAAGGATAAATTCTCAAAAGCTTGAATATGAGCAGCTAATTGTTGATCCACTTTATCCTCACTATCTTCAAGATATTGAGATACAGCTGTTAAGCACGGCTCTTCCATTCCTGCTACGAATTCTACAGCCGAAGCCAATCGCGGGAATTTTTCCGAGTTATCAGGTTTAATACCTGTAATGAAAGTAAGAATTGTCATAGCTAACTCAATTGCATCTTTTCGGCTATGTTTATGAATGATAAATGGATCAAGTTTCCCTTCATCTCGTCTATCAGTCCCTAGTGTAATTACGTTTACTTTACCTTCTAGACCGTGTAAATCTTCTGTCCAGTTCCCCCTCTCACCTTTTGGATCAACTATCAGTGTTTGAGCTCCTCCAAGTACGGCTAGGTAAACAATTAAGTTCGTTCCAAATGATTTACCGGAACCAGTACTTCCTGTTACTGCAACTGAAAGTGCGCTTGTTTTTTGATTTGCAACGGTATTTGTTGCTGCAAGTGAGGGTGTCATATAAACTGCTTTGTTTAAAATACCAGTTGTTCCAATATAAAACCCGATGTTATCTCCTAAATCTTGTGTTGCACCAAACATACCAGCTGCTAGAACTCCAGGTTCCATAAAGTGTATATAATCATTTACATATCTTCTAGCTCCAGGGATAAATTCATTAAACAGTAGGAACTGATCTCCATATGGTCTTACTAGTTCAATCATCATCTCTCTATAAATAGAAATGAGTGAATTGGTATTTCGACGCATTGTATCCAAATCTTCAGCACATATACAGAAAGATACTGATGTCTTAACTAGTGGCATACGCGTCTTTTGTATAAGGGCTTGTAATTCAGTAGCTTCTTGAACACCTTCATACACGTTTAACCCAACAGTCTGTGCATTTTCCCTTGCATGTGCTTCTTGATCTTCTAAATCTTTTTTCTTTTTATTTAGTTTAGATAGTGCTTTGCGATGGTTAATGTTTTCTGTGCGTACACTTAGTTCAATTGGGAAATCTATATTTTGGATCATATACATCCACTCTTGGTCTGGAAACTCCATTGTATATGGAATCTTGGATGCCGATAAGAAACTCATATATGCTGGATAATCTAATTCATCAGAACCAATTTGGGACATTTCTATATGTCTTCCTTTAACCTCTACTTCTGATTCTGTTAAACGTAATAAACTCTCTTGATTCGGAAAGATTGCAGAATCGTCATCAACTACCGGTGGCGTCCATCCTGCTGTAACAGGTGCCTCTAATGTACGATAGAAGTTTCGTAATACAATCCATTGTGTTTCATTTGTTTCTAAACTTCTTACGGCTAAATGTTTTCTTATTTTGTTTCTAAAGGTACTAGCTTCCCGCTTATACATCTCCAAATCAGTTTTTAATATTTTGGTATCACCTAGTAGTCCAAACTGTTCTGCAGTGTTTTTAAAGGTATGAAATGCAGTGTAAAGCATTTCCTTAAGTCCTTCTTGTATGTGTCTTACTTTTAATTTCACACCTATAAAATAACGATATTCTACAGCGTTTTTACCAAATTTTCTTTCTAACTCATGGACAACGTCATCAGTATGATCGATTGCCAGCTCTTTTAGTTCACCGCTTACTGTTTCTTTAAACTCATCGGCTTTTTCTTTGAAATTCTGATAAACAGGTATCATTAATAGATGTTTTTCTTCTTCATAATTCCAAAATAAGCCGAGTTGGCGCATAAACAACGTATTTTTATCATCGTCTCCTTTAAATTCATAAGGAATCCCGTATGCCTCATAATACGCCCAGCAAGAACCATCTTGGTTAAAAATCAAATTATCATGAAAATATTTGACTGGAAATTCAACCTGATTCATTTGTGCCTCCTTAGAGAAGAATATGAGACTAAACTAATTCTTCCGTATAGATTAATTAATTACTTTTTCTTAATTGAATCATCCTTAAATCGAACTACTGTCTTATATTGATAGCTTCCAATATTGCCAGTTGTATCTTTATAACGACTCAACTTCTTTTTTTCAAATGTAAATACAAAGAATCGATATATAAATTTGTGTGGACTTTTTCCATCCAATTCTACATTTCCAAAGAAGTACGCTATACCACCAGGTAATATTAGATATTTGAAAAAGACGTTGTTTCCTAATGGTAAAATCTGTTCTAAGAATATTATTATTAATAGTGTTCCAACAAAAATCCCCAGCTGTCTGTAAGGTACAGGGAAAGGGAGTGTTATATCCCTTATCCCATATAAACTCTTAGGAATATCCCATATAGAGTTGTAAGTCCTTACTTCCTTGCGAGTCGGTTTCTGAGTCACTTATACCAACTCCTTAAAATTTCTATTTTTTACAAATGATCATTTAAATAATAAATTATATAATTTTGTTCCAAGGTCTTTGAATACATCTGGAGTGAATACAAACACAGATACAATCGCACAAAGTACTAACCAACCAATTAGACCAGCCATTTGTCTTTTTACAAGTAAAACTATTACACCGATGATTGCTACAACTAAAAAAATGGGACCTAACTGAGCTACTAACCAGTTTTTTGCATTTACCCCAAAATTAATGTTGCCTAAGACTGCTGCATCCTTAATAGCAGGTAATTGCTGAGCAACCATATCTAATCCCAAAAGCTCCATAATTATTTACCCTCCACTTTCTCTAATGTGTTTTCAAATTTCTTCATAGAGCTAATTGAAAACTTGTTATCTTTATTTACAAGATTTAAATCATATGTGTATGTGTACTCTAAGCTGCTATCATTGTCTTTTAATTTGGCATCTACTAAGACTCTGTATCCTTTATCCTTATCTTCATAAATTCGTAGGTTTTCTAATTTGCTAAATGTCATAATACCTTTTAGTCCATTTGTTATATTACTTTTTTCAAAGTAGTAAGCAATTTCTTCTGGTGTTCCTTCTGTATACACCTTAAATACAGATTGTAAAAATTGTTCTACTTTTTTAATTTCTGCATCTGTATTAATTTCTCGTCCTTCTGATTTGAAAGTGGCTACTTTATAAGGTGCCTTTTCTCTCTCTCCATGAACGATTGTAGGATTGTTAGGGACTACCATTTTCCCTTTCTCCATTAAAATTGGAATTGAGAAGTACCTTGTTACCTCTTTTGGTTCTTTTGGTGTGTCTGGAGCTTGTGTCGTTCCAGGAGCAGGATTATTTACAGGTTCTAGTTTTTGAATGATTTTTAATGTAACTTCTGCTTCATTTCCCTTTTGTCGGACCTCTACTGCTTCCGATTTAACCAAAGTACTAGATGCGTTTTTTAAAGTATCTCTATTTAATCCACCTTGCTCGTCGGATCCTTCAACAAGAAATTTCTCTAATCGTTTTTTTCGCTCTTCAGCTACATTCATATCAGCTTTCCAATTAAAATAATTAGTGGCAAAACTATTCGCATATGCAATTAATTCTGCTTCTGACATTTTAATTTTTACGGGTTCCTCCTTCTTTTCCTGAACAGCTACTGCTCTATGAGGACCGGCGAGTTGAATAAATGAAAGGGAGCTTCCTGCAAACACGAATCCCATCACACACCAAAATGTAACCTTACCTACTTTTCTTCCTGTTATCGCCGGAACTTTCTCCCTTGTTTTACGTTTCTTCTTTTCTTTTAGTGCTTCTGAATTTTCTTGTTGCATATCTAATATTTCGTTTGTTTTATCCTTTGCTTTTTTAAAGAATGTAAATTTCTTTTTTTCGGAGTTTTTCTGGGATTTCTTTTTTACCATGTTTTCACCTCTCTTTTTATATGGTTAGGAGATTACAAATTTCATTGTAATTGCCACTAATCAACTATCTACTTTAAGTATGATTTACTTTTTTCGGAAATCTAAGAGAAATAAAAAAAATTTATGTTTTTATATCAAAGTTTTGAGAGTGATAAAAAATAAACATTATATTTATTAAAGTCCATAAAAAAAACAATCCCATTAAAAAATGAAATTGGTTATACACAGGAGCTATTCTTTATAGTAAGTACTACACAATATTAAAACCTAATATAATATATATCTTTAATATATATAAAGAAAAAAGATAAAACTTTTATACAGAGAGAAAATCATGTTAAAACATTGATGTGCTAGGGGTTCGTAAGTTCTATAGCCGTAAAAAATCATAAAAAGTAATTACTGGGAACGTACTTAATGAGCTGAATGAGGATTTAAAACTACAAAATATCGGAAAGTAGGTATATAAAAACTACATATAATCATCGTTAATTTGATGTAAGTAACTGTATATATAATACGTACATAAATTTATGACTTATGAACAAATTTTCCACATTTATAAAAAAACTACACACAATTTATTAACAAATTGGTCAAAGTTAAGAACAGAATACACTTTTTAAACAGAATTAACAGATGTTTTTCTGATTTTAAGTAGATTAAAGGATAGAAGAGGATAAGAACAGTAATTAAGGTATTATATTATACACATCAGGTCAAAATTATTAAGATATCAACAGAATAATAAAAAATATTTATGCTTTTTTGTAGATAAAATGCCATAAAAAGATTGAAAATTCAGATTTATAAACTTGAAAATTGTGAATATCTTATTTTATTAAATGTGCACTGTATGAAATTGTATAAAAAATAGAGAGTAGCAATCATTAAGATTAAAAACTGACTCTCTATTCTGCTTGAAGCAATACACTTCAAATGTTATCTCCAACACGAATAGCCCTCTACTTTTGTTTTTTTCAAAAATAGAGAGCTTATCATTACATTGCTGGAAGCAGCTGATCAACAGTATGTGGCACTTCTTTTGTTGAACGATAGTATGCTTCTAAAGAATGAAGAAACTGGATCAAATCAAAGTCTTCAGGAACTTCAATTACACAAATCTCTTCCTTCGGCAATTTATCAATTTTTTCAATGAACAGTTCACGAATATCGCTAGGGATTTGATTTCCTTTATGTCCACTGGACTTTAAGAGTTCGCGAATTTCAATTTCTAATGCTGTATATGCGTTAATATTTACACCTTGTTCATAAGCATATTTTCTAAATAATGATTCCTCTTGATACTGCATGTAATTACGATAGTAAGCATCTATAGTTACAGGTACAGCATATTTTGAATGAAGCAGGTCATGCGCTTTGCGGAATAGCTTTTGAACATTGCGTAAAGAGTATATAGCAAAATGAGTACCAAATTTAAAAATGGCCTCTTCTTGATCATGTTTAGGTACATTGTGTGTAATTAAAGGATAAATACCAGTTTTAGCAGCTGTGTCTAATACACGATATTGAGAAGATTGCTTCAATAACTTACTTAGTGTATAAACAAGCTTTTTAGGATATCCTTCTTGTCGATCAATCATTTCTCGTAAGCCACGAACTACTTGGCGAATTTGACGGTGACAAGAGTGTTTTAGAACGTTAATAAATTGGTTCATATCCTTTGCAAATTCAGCAATATTCAATTCCACTAGCAGGTTTTCAATGAATCTTACTTTGCGTTTATATGTATCACGTGGTGTAAATGGATCACGGTATTCTGCTCCTTCTTCTTTCGCGCATAAGAAATCAGGATGTACAGATAAATGCAATGTTGTGTATTGCTTTTTATTCTTCTTCCCTTTTTCTAACTTGCAAATTTTAAATAAAGGAGATCCAGTAGCAGAAAGTTTTGTTTCTAATTCATCAAGTACAGCACGAATCTGATGTGGGTATTTCTTATGTAAGTAACGATACATACCACCAAAATGAGTTGAGCTTCCTTGCTCATCAACTTTGAATAAAGAACGTTTCAGGGTAGTTTCGCGTTTCTGCTGCATTGCTACATCCATGAATAGTTTCTTAGCTGCAATTGATAACTCAAAGAATTCTTTGGTAAATACTATCGGGCTAATAAATGTATAGGCATTTGCTTTATTCGTTTCTTTATTCATGAAATCAGTTAAGGTAATTTTATATTTACCACTGTACTCATTTTCGATTGTAATGATGTTATGGAAACTTAACTTCTTCAAAGCCACATAAAATTGTGAGTGGTGAATATGTGCAAATGCTTCTTTATAATTTTTATAATCTTCCCAAAGCATGTGGATCGATACATGTGAAAGCTCACCATATGTATTACATTTTTTATGAAGAAATAGAAATACTTCTAAATCAGCATTTGTAATTCCATATAGCTTATGTTTTCTGCCTTCGTTTTTATCAAACTCACTTACTTTATCTACAATCTTTTTCATTTTCAGTGAAAAAGATGGCTTGGCTTTTGCAACAAACCCCTCTTCATCCGCAATTCGTTCTTCATAGGACATTGACTTCACAATGTCTTCTAGATAAGTATCTTTAAAACTATAATACTTACCTTCTAAAGCTTCTACTAACCTTTGCCATGATTTAATTGTTACAATTACCGGTGTTGTTGTTTCACCATTTAAACTACGTTTGTTCTTTATAACGAAAGGTTTTGCCATCTTTTTCACCTCCTTTTATTTTAAGTTGCAGTTTTCCCCACAATTAGATATAGAATTTCATTTTTGATTATATCAAATCGAATACTGGTGAAATCTGTCCCTTTAAGAGGAAAAATAAAAAAATGAAACGTGCCTCAATCCCTTGTGGGACAAGGGGTTTGACGTTTCATGAAAAAAATTTTGTTGCCACCATAGGGCTATGAAGTTTTTTGAATATGAAACGTGGTATGCAGTGGAATAAATCTTTCTAAACCATTGATTTTATAGGGGTTTACGCTAATTTCGTTTTAAAGTTGTAGCCATCATATAGCTATAACGTTTCATGTTTTGGATTGAGTGAGAAATTTCTATGGATTTCGTATAAACACTGATATATAGGGGGTTATCGCTGTTTTTAAATGAAAAGTTGTAGCCATCATACCGCTATAAACGTTTCATTTCGTTTCATGTTTCCTACCATCATATAGCTATAACGTTTCATATTTTTAAAATAAGTTGAATTTAATAAGAAATAGCTGTAACCCTTGGTATATATGGATTTGTTTGGGTTTTTAAAGTGAAAGTTGTAGCCACCATATAGCTATAATGATTTTAGTGTGTTTTCTTTCATATTTAATGAAATGGCTTTATATCAACGTTTATTACTAAATTACATAGAATAAAAAATTTTTTAGGTGAATGATTTTCAGGATATTCTCGTTTCATTTTTTTAAAGTTGTAGCCATCATATAGCTATAACGTTTCATAAATTACGAAATTGTAACCACAATATAGCTATTCACTATTAAAAGCAAGAGGTAATAGCCAAGATAAAGCTATGCAGTTTCAAATAAGAAGTAATAGCCAAGATAAAGCTATGTAGTTTCAAATAAGAAGTAATAGCCAGGATAAGGCTATATAGTTTCAAGTAAGAAGTAATAGCCATGATAGAGCTATGCAGTTTCAAATAAGAAGTAATAGCCAAGATAAAGCTATATAGTTTCAAGTAAGAAGTAATAGCCATGATAAGGCTATGTAGTTTCAAATAAGAGTTAATAGCCAAGATAAAGCTGTGTAGTTTCAAATAAGAGTTAATAGCCAAGATAAAGCTATATAGTTTCAAATAAGAGCTTATAGCCACGATAAGGCTATATAGTTTCAAATAAGAGTTAATAGCCACGATAAGACTATATAGTTTCAAATAAGAGCTTATAGCCATGATAAGGCTATATAGTTTCAAGTAAGAAGAAATAGCCAGGATAAAGCTATGCAGTTTCAAATAAGAGTTAATAGCCAGGATAAAGCTGTGAAGTTTCAAATAAGAGTTAATAGCCAGGATAAAGCTGTGAAGTTTCAAATAAGAGTTAATAGCCATGATAAGGCTATATAGTTTTCAAGTAAGAAGAAATAGCCATGATAAGGCTATGCAGTTTCAAATAAGAGTTAATAGCCAGGATAAAGCTGTGAAGTTTCAAATAAGAGTTAATAGCCAGGATAAAGCTGTG
>NZ_JBNTQO010000040.1:0-8522 GCF_050630465.1 Bacillus basilensis
GAACACGGAAGTTAAGCTCTCTAGCGCCGATGGTAGTTGGGACCTTGTCCCTGTGAGAGTAGGACGTCGCCAAGCAATCTTAAGACGAGTCAGAATGACTCGTCTTTTTTGTATGCTTTCATACCTCTGTTAATTGCCTGTTTAACTCCTTCTAAATAGGCAAATCCATGTCTTTTATCTGGTTCTAAGTAAGTACCTTCTGCCCATTCATTCCATGCATTAATAAATAAAAACTCGCTTTTGTAAAGAGAATAGGTACGATGGATTTGCTTGCTTAAATATATTGTGAACTTCTCAGGGGTAGAACCTAGGAAGATGCTGCTATTTAAGTCTTTGCGGCGTGCTGTGTTGTCCCAGTCAACAAAGGCACCAGGGAATGTTTTTTTCTCTGAAGGAGATCGCTTTAATATATACATCCACACTTTATCGTAATCCCAAGCGTTTATTTGTTTACCAGACTCGTATATGGTTTTATTTATGTCTGAAGAGCTATCATGAGCAATTGTATAAAAAGGCTCAAATTGAATGCTAGCATCGAATCCATCTATATTAGGAAGTGGAAAGCTGTTTAATGTTTCTGCAAAATATATACCTTTCAAACCATTTTCCTGGGCGAGTGTATTCCAATAATTGAGCATTTGCTCACAATCAGGGATATGACCAGGACGATAAATAATGAATAATGGTTTATCATCTATACGTATATATCTCTCATCTTGGAAAGCTTGTAATAAATACTCAAAGTGTTCTTTCCAATCCGATAACTCTCCGTAATTTTGAGGCATTAATATGTGACTATCAAGACCATCCCAAGTTTTTGTCCACGGTTCATTTGCCCAAGAAAGGCAAAATGGAAAATTGGGTTCCTTTATCTTAAGTACTTCATTAAAGGGTGTCTCCAAAAGCCTCTTTCCTTTAAACCAGTAATGATAATAACAAAAACCATATATTCCGTGTGCTTTAGCGATTTCTGCTTGCCACTTTCTTACGGATGGGGTGGTTAAGTCATAATAAAAATCTTGATAAGGTTCTCTAGGTTGATAATGTCCTGAAAATAAAGGTCGTGCACTTTTAGTATTTATCCATTCAGTAAAACCTTTACCCCACCATCGGTCATTTTCTTTTATTCGATGAAACTGTGGTAAGTAAAAAGCGATTATTTTCAAGATATATCCCCCTTATGTTCTTCACAGTGCAAGTGGTGGGAAGTTACTTTTGGTTTTTGGGCTCCATTCTAAAGTGTGAGATATGTTATTTACTTGCTGTTTTGGTATGCTCTATATTGAATTCAGTTTTACAATTTATTTGATATGGAAATCTTGGATGATTCAATATATGGCTGCGATGAAAAATGATGTTCATTATGAAATTACGTGCATTACCATGAACGAAAAGGGTTAATCTTTTTGGAGAACAAATAGGGCTTGGGGTAATCGATTTACATCATCAAAAAAGTCCCGTAGCTTTAAATACTTCTCATAGTGATTTTTAATATAAATTCTAGGTATAACAGTTTCTCCGTAAAAACTACTATTTCTAACGTCTCCTGCCCCTGTAGGACTGTGAACAAAATTGCCACTGTCATAATCTGAGATGGCACGATTTATATTTGGAAAAGCCTGAGATAAAGTTTTATGCCACCCGGTTTGAATTAATTCAGGGTGTTCCTTGAATTGTTGACAGAAATCGAGAAAATAGCGTGCTTGTGTTGTTCCAATGAAGATTCCACCTGGACGAAGAATTCTTGAAAATTCCTTTATCCAATGTTCTGCAGTTTCTTCGGATAAATGTGAGAATACAGAATAAGCAAATATGATGTCTAATGAATTATCACTAATAAATTCTACAGGTGGGTGTGGATTGGCTGTTTTATATATCCCTCTTCCTAACGTTTCATTGCAAATATTAATCATTGCGGGATCTACATCAATACCAAGTAAATTTTCATCATGAACATCTCTGAAAAAGAAGCGTATAATTCTTCCCCATCCGCAACCGAAGTCTAAAATTTTACGTTCTTTATTCAAAGGAACACCTAAATTTTGGGCATATGTTTTTACATGGCTATAAAACAAATATGCTTCATAAAGAGCATGTTCATAGGAAGCACCTACAAATTGTTGTTGAATTTCTTCAGGGGGGAACATAGGTACTGGGATGCCGTTGATCTTTGTTTGTGAGCAACTTTGTATAAATAGATTTAGAAGTTCAATATCAGATAGTGGACTAACAAGGTTATCAAAATCACTTCCTAACTTAAAGTTATGCATCTGTTAAACCTCCGAATGATGTAGTGATTAACAACTATCTACTTGTTTTTTACTAACAAAAACATGCAAAAATTCAGCATCTAACCCTAGTGATCTATCCTTTTGTAAATAAACAATGGTATACATATTTGCATGTGTATAAATATATTCAATCATATCTTGGCCCCAATCAAATGTTACTAAAGACCCATTCTCATCTATAGGATTTCCGTGATAAATTGGCTCTTCAATATACTCAATTCCTTCTTTATTGATTCTTGCTCGTTGTAAAGTCTTTGGGAGTGTATGATACCAAGGAACAGTAAATACATGAGCACCGCCAGGTTTTAAGATACGCTCTATTTCTTTAAAGGCTTTGTTTGGCTCCATTACATGTTCAAAGACATCTTGAGTAATAAACAAATCAAAAGATTCATTTGGAAAAGTCATGTTTTCTAAGTTCTCACATCTAATTCCTTGAAAGTATTGGCCGAGAGGGTAGTTTTTAAAGTATTGAGAATATGTATAGTTTTTGCAGTTTTTTATTAGTAGTTGAGTTGTAATCCCGCCAGGAGAGGATTCGTGGATATGATAGGAACCCCATTTCGGAAAAAATGTATTTAAAACATGGATTAAAGCTCGCTGCCTTGGTATAGAGTGGCATGTAGAACATAAGTAGTGATCTCTAAGCCAATCATTATGCTCTATAAATGTAGCTTCCTTCTCACAAATAACGCAGTATCCATTATTGTGCTTCAAATTACCTTCCACATGACATCACTCCTGTGTAAAAAATGCATATGGCACACACGTCACCAATCAACTAAATCAAATTGAGTGGGGGAAAATTAGGGAACCCATAAAAGTAATATTGGTAGAAAGAAATAATCAACGGGGGAGAACCCCACGCTAATTAAAGTTTCACTTTATGCTATGCGATATATTTGCTTTTATTCATTGAAGAATATATAGACTTAAAATATCCCTTTCGTGTATGGATACATTTCAAAGTCCTTTGCATATATTTCTGTAACTAAATCCATTGTTTCTTTGTCATAAAAGCTTGCGTATGTTGGAAATTGGGGAAAGGCTTCATCTGTAATACTAAGCTCTGCATAGCTTCCTGTATAAACCATCTTGTGAGCGCGATGATGACCTGAACTTGTAAGTTTTGTTAGGTCGGATTTAATTAAACCGTATTCGTTTTCTATTTTGGGAATTTGCTTATTAAAATCTTCTAAAGGTATATAGCGTTGGATAAAGGCTTCTTCACCTGGGACGTATTGTTGACTAAAGTGCATATCTATTACTTGGGAATTGGAACCAAGTGCTTGAACGTAATATAAAAATTGTTTGAATGATATTCCTTGTTTACTATGCTTGTCATTATAAAAACACTTTCGGATACTATCCCATTGAGGGCTAGCATAAGGATTGTCAGCAAGTAATAAAAATGAGCTAACGGCCCTTGTATAGGGATTTCGTACGAGTTTACAAACATGTTTTTTTGATTCTAGCAGACCGCTATGTAACGTCTGTATATAATTGGGGTTATTTTTATATACCCAGAACTCATAGTAATGAATAAAATCATTGTATTTCTTTGCTTCAGGAAATAATCCAATTTGAAAAAAGAACCAATTAGCTAATGTAGTACATCCGCTCCTGTGGCTCCAGAATAGTATAAGTGGAAAGTCTTTATGGAAATGTGGAATTCGATCTTTATGTAGGGTTACATAATTTAAAAGTTCTTGATGTATATTTTTCATGAGTTTAACACTCCTTTTTTTAAGGTATAGGAAGAGGATTTTTTATTAATCCAATATATTCATGGAAATGAGTAAATATTATGAGTGTATTTTGCTGTCATCTTAAATAAGATAACGATTCTAAAAGGGGAATGTAAAATAAAGATAATGAAAATGTATAAGAGGCATACAATTATAAGAGAATGAATAATAGATATGACCAAGTTCATTTATTTGTATTTCTAGGTGTGATAAGTAAAAATCTTATTACTAGAGAGGATATTATGGGGAAGAATAATTATTTAATAGTAGGTGGAAATAGTTTCATTGGTATTAACCTCGCATTAGGTTTATTGAAACAAGGTCAAAATGTAAAAGTATTTTCCAGACATATAAATAATTTTCCTCAAAATATTATAAGTGAGGTTGAATTTATTAAAGGGGATTTAGCAAATGTTGAAGATATATATAAAGCTTTAGTAAATGTGGATATTATTATTTACTTAGCTGCAACGTCAAATGTAGCAACTTCAATTGAAGATGTTTTCGGAGATATGAACAGTAGCTTTTTTTTTCTTAATTTCATGGAAAGTGTTAAAACTTTTCCTATTAAAAAAATTGTATTAGCATCTTCTGGAGGCACAGTTTATGGTGAACCGGAATATTTACCTATTAATGAGGAACATCCATTAAAACCACTTTCTCCTTATGGAATAACAAAAGTGTCGCTTGAAAATTATTTGTACTTTTATAAGAGAAGATATGGAATTGACTATGTTGTATGTAGATATTCTAATCCATATGGGAAATATCAAAATCCTTTAAAGAAAGTCGGGGCAATAAATTGTTTTTTGTATCAGCATCTCAGTAATGAAAAGATTAATATATATGGGAATCCACAAGAGATTATTCGAGATTATATTTATATCGATGATTTAGTTGAAATCACTATACAACTATCACAATTAAATCGCTTGAAATCTTGTGTGTATAACATAGGAAGTGGCAAGGGCCTCTCTTTAAAACGAATTATAGTAGAATTGGAGAAATTAACGGAAAGAAAAGTGGATTTTATCTGTTATAAACAAAAGCAAGAAAATGTTCAACAAATCATTTTAAATATAGATAGGGTAAGACGAGAATGTAATTGGGAACCGAAAATAGATTTCAAAAGTGGAATTAGATTAAATAAGCTATGGATTGAAGAGTTCTTATATAGTAAAAAATAATAAGCCATGCCCTACTTCTGTATAAGTAGAGCGTGGTTTATTATTTTATTTCTTTTTTTATTACCCAAAGGTCTTGATGTTCCCACCAAAAACCTTCAGAGTACTTTTGGATGATAGGGTTATAAGGTAATAATTTAATTTTGTCACATACGTAAGAGGGGCTAACAATCGTTTGCCCATATTGATTAACATCTAAATCGAGTTGTTCACTAGAGGGAAGAAACCAATAACCTTGTTTATTTAAATCTGGACAGTTGAAGTGCTTTTTACTTTGATATCCATGAGTTGTGAAAATGAATAATCCGCCAGGGGAAACAGCATTATACAATGTTTGAAGCCAACGAAACCAAGTTGTATCAGGCATATGAGAAAAAAAGGATAGACAAAAAACGATATCGTACGTAGACGAGGCTAATTTTACTTGTTCAGGTTCAGGGTGAGATAAGATAGAAGAAGTATTTAATGTACTTTCAATAAAAGTAATAGCTTCTTCATGTATATCACAGGTAGTTATACGTAAGTTCGTTTGTAGGTTTAATAAATGACGTGTTACGCAGCCATATCCGGATGCGAATTCTAATAATTTAATTGGAGTGTCTACAGGAGGATAAAAGGAAGTAATTAAATCTAAGAGTGTTTCTGCTGATTTTCTCCCGTCTTTAAAATAATAATCTATCGCTTCCTTTTTTGATGCGAAGACTGGATTAGTGACAAGGAATTGAAAGATATGATCCTCTGGATGGATACTTGCATTTACATTGTAGTTGTGTGCAATTTGAGAAATCAAATCTTTATGTGCCTCTATAAATTCTTTCAAAGAGTAACCCCCTTAAATAATAGTAAGGTCTTACAAGAGATACTGATGGAAAAGAAAATATATAATTAAATCTTCAAATATGCTTTAATGTACTTTCTATATGCGTACATTTTCTTTTTTGAAATGTCGTCGATAGTAAAGGTTTCTTTAATAAAATTTTGCATTTGTACAACTTCACTGTAATGGGAATATGAATCTTCTGTTCTCGTTACACTATTTGTATGTCGTCTATGATAGTTTAGAGGTTTTGGATTGAAATAAATATTCCCCTCTTTAAGAATAGAAACATAGAAAAACCAATCACCAGCTACTTTAAACTTTTCTAATTGTTGTTTTGTTTTTTGTATATCTATGTTTTTAAAAACTACACTTGAGACATTAGGTATGGTGTTTTTGATAAGTAACGTATCTTGTATTTCATCTGTCCCTTTTCGAAAATAAGAACTCTTCCATTTTTCTTTATCAATATCATTTGTGTAATCTAAATAATGATTGGCTAGGATACGTCCTTGTTCATCTATTTGTTTTGATTGAGTGTAGCTTAAGGTAACATCACTATTTATATGAAACCCTTGTATTGCTTCTTCTAAAAATGTCTGATCACATAAGTCATCCGCCTCTGCAATCCAAATATAATCACCGGTTGCTGCAGAGACGCCTTTTATCCATTGTTTAAATACAGAACCAGAGTTTCTATCATTAATAATTTGCTGAACTTTTAGATGGGACTTATTTTCGTTTGAGAGCAACTGTTCAAATATAGATACACTATTGTCATTAGAGGCATCGTCTAGGAAAATTAGTTCGTAAAGGGGATAGGTTTGGTTTAATATGGATTTAACTCGATCAGGTAAGTATTTTTCGTAATTATAGTTCGGTAAGATCACGCTTATTTTTTTATAATTATGCTCAAGCAGGCCTAATAATTGATAAATGTAATGAAGGAAGTTGAACTCTTTTTCGATAAGTTCTTGCCCAAATCTCCCTTTGTGTAATCGTAAATCTTCATCTCCAAGAAATTCATATATTCTTTCCAACATCTTCGGTAAATTTAAAAAGTCTACTAAAGCGCCAGTTTGTTCCGTAACAACATCTTCAAAACCTCCAGCGTTTTTAAACCCTATAACAGGGAGTTTTGTATCTAATGCTTCTAAAACAACATTTGGAAAAGGATCTTCTCTTGAAGTTAATAAATATAAATCAGCCCCGGCATTATATAAACCGATATCTGGAGTGGGCTCCACTAACGTGAAATGTGCTGTATATCTTTGGGATAGCGTATTTAAAAAATGAACATCTGCTTTCCCAACCCAGATAAAATGAATATTCTTATGAATTTTTCTTACTGAGTAAGCAATAAGTGAGAATAAATCTATCCCTTTTCGATGATCAGCGAAACCTACCCCCAAAATGATTTTGCTATCTAGAGGCAGGTTGTGTTTTTTTCGTAATTCGTTTCTAGCTTTTGCAATATTGTTCTTATAAGGATTATGGTTAAATAAACCTTGGGGGAGAATGTGGCACTTTTGATGGTCTAATTGGGTGATTGTAAGGAATTTTTCATACACGTACTGTGAAGGGAAGACAACTTTGTAAGCAAACTCGGCAATGTTTCTAGCTTTTCCCTCGGCAGAGTACTGTTGTATTAAATGCGGCAATTCATGTATTAATGAAATAACTTTTATATTGTGTTTAGCTAGTAATGCAACTATATCACCACTTATGACGGTACTACATATGGCAATGGTATAGTCTTGTGATAATAACTTCTTTATTAATAATTCGATTTTTTCTTCCGTCGGGTAGTTTTCCTCTAGGCAATAAACAGGACCATATTTTTGAAAATCTTGGATTAAAATGCCCGTTCCAATAGAAATAATTGCGACGGAGTATTGAAAGTTTTCTTTAAGAGCTTTAATGGTATGTAAAGAAAGCAGCTGTGCTCCGTGGAAATGGGCATCATGGGATACATAAATGATCTTCTTATTAACATGCATTTCATAACGCCTCCTAAGTTAATTAGAGTTTTAGTAAATGTATGGTGCATTTATAATTCCCTAGAGAGAAGTGGTAGGAGATAATTGTGAATGTAGCTGGAATGTACTCGAAATAAAAATGCTACCTTTAATATATATTTGTTTGGCTTGATATTCATTCTTTAGAAAGGTGTAAGTGGTAAGAAAGAAAGTATAAACTGTCGATTATGAAAGTGACTGCACCAGTTTGTTAATCTCTAGGGACACAGTATAAATGAAGAAGGTTCAATACCCTTTATAATTTATAAAATAAAAAGGATAAAAGGTATTGACGATTAGAAGATAGAGGTGTAATATAGAACAAGTCGCCGATGCAATAACGCAGAACACGACAAACGAAATAAAAAAACTTAGTTGACATTAACTAACGAAGATGTTAACATAAGGAAGTCGCAAATGAGCGACCAAGTAGTTCTTTGAAAACTGAACGAAACAAACAACGT
>NZ_JBNTQO010000041.1:0-8368 GCF_050630465.1 Bacillus basilensis
ATAAGGCTATATAGTTTTCAAGTAAGAAGAAATAGCCATGATAAGGCTATGCAGTTTCAAATAAGAGTTAATAGCCATGATAAAGCTATATAGTTTCAAATAAGAAGAAATAGCCATGATAAAGCTATATAGTTTCAAGTAAGAAGAAATAGCCATGATAAAGCTATATAGTTTCAAGTAAGAAGCAGCTGTGGTATTAAAGTTGTGACTTAAAGTAACAAGCTTTCTAGGTATTAAGCAAAAAATCAGTGTGTTTAACTAATTTACTTTTAAAATTGAAATTGAAATTGTATTGTAAAGTAGTGATTTTACAAATAGAAGCAGTTTTATATAATTAAATACAAATAAAGAGAATTTAAATGATCCACAATAAAACGTGTAAAAATTAATAATTGTGCGGTTTATTCAGATAACATTTCAACTTAAAGGTTATGTGGTTTTTCATCTAAATGGGAAAAATAAACGCACTTTTATTCATTCATCCGTTTAAAGTGAACTTCCATCAGTGGGAGTCTTATAGCCTGCGAATTGTGGGATGAAAAATGGACTAAGAATTTAATCTTAGTCCATTTCTTATTTTATATCCATTTTGTATGGAATGTACCTTCTTTATCTACTCGTTTATACGTATGCGCTCCAAAATAATCGCGCTGCGCTTGTAACAAGTTTGCAGGTAGTTTGGCAGTACGATAGCTGTCATAATAAGAAATTGCTGCTGAAAATGCAGGTATCGGAATGCCCTGTTGTACCGCCATTGAGATAATTTGGCGTAATCCGCCTTGATATGACTCTACAATTTCTTTAAAGTATGGATCAAGTAAAAGGTTCGGTAGGTCAGTGTTTGTCTCATAAGCCTCTTTAATGTTCTGTAAAAAGGCAGCACGGATAATACATCCGCCTCTCCAAAGCATAGAAATGCTGCCAAAATCAAGGTTCCAATCATATTCCTTAGAAGCTGCCTTCAATTGCGTGAATCCTTGTGCATAAGAACAAATTTTACTCATATATAAAGCTTGGCGCACTGCTTCAATTAATTCAGCTTTTTCCACTCCAATTGCTGTTTTATCTTTAGGTCCAGATAAAACTTTGCTTGCGTTCACACGCTCTTCTTTTAAAGCAGAAATGCAACGTGCAAATACAGATTCCGTGATAATAGGCAGAGAGATACCTAAATCAAGTGCGCTTTGACTTGTCCATTTCCCTGTACCCTTTTGTCCTGCAGTATCAAGAATAACATCCACTAATGGCTTACCAGTTTCTTCATCTTTCTTCTTGAAGATATCGGCTGTAATCTCAATTAGATAGCTGTTCAGTTCACCTTTATTCCATTCAGCAAATATTTCATGGAACTCTTCTGCAGTCAAATTAAGTGTTTGTTTCAAGAAGAAATATGCTTCACAAATTAATTGCATATCTCCATACTCAATACCGTTGTGAACCATCTTTACATAGTGTCCTGCCCCATTAGGTCCGATATAAGAACAGCAAGGCTCATTATTCACTTTTGCAGAGATGTTTTCAAGCATATCCTTTACTTTTTCGTATGCATCCTTCTGTCCGCCTGGCATAATAGATGGTCCCTTCAATGCACCCTCTTCGCCGCCTGACACACCTGCCCCGATGAAATTGATTCCTTCTTCGGCAAGACGTTTGTTTCGGCGAATTGTATCGACAAAGTATGTATTACCACCGTCAATTAAAATATCACCTTTATCGAGGTGAGGGACTAGAGAATCAATCGCCTTATCTGTAACTTCCCCTGCATTAACCATTAATAAAATCTTCCTAGGTGATTCAAGTGAGTTAACAAACTCTTCAACTATATGAGTACCGACTAAGTTTTTACCACGGTTTTCCTCAATGATTTCATCAACTTTTTCCTTTGAAATATCATATAGGGCAACAGAATACCCTTTGCTCTCAAAGTTAAGTGCGAGGCTTTTTCCCATAACGCCCACACCAACAACTCCAATTTGTAACTTTTCCATATTCCATCGTTCCTTTCCATGTATGTTACTCTGTATTATAGTATATATACCTAAAATAACACTTTAATCAAATAATCAATCTTTTTCATTTCAATAGGCTCCGCCAGTATTCGTGCCAAAGGTTATAGGGACACGGCATATCACTATCAAGTTAAAAAATAAAGAGAGATTTTCATCCTTATTAATCAATCATGAATAATAACTGGTTAATTATGAAAAATCACATTAAACAGCTTCCGTATCCCTTTTATTGTTTAGAAAGATCTATACAAATAAACTTAATAATAAAGTAAATCCTAATCCGGCTACAGAAACGATAGTCTCAAGTAAAGTCCATGTTGCAAATGTTTCTTTCATGCTTAAACCAAAGTACTCTTTAAACATCCAGAAACCAGCATCGTTCACGTGTGAAGCAATTAAACTACCAGCCCCTGTTGCAAGCACAACTAAAGCAAGGTTAACATCAGATTGACCTAACATCGGAATCACTAAACCGACAGTTGTTAATGCAGCAACCGTAGCAGACCCTAATGAAATACGTAAAATGGCAGCGATAATCCATGCGAGCAAGATCGGTGATAATGAAGTTCCTTTGAATAATTCGGCTACATAGTTACCAACGCCGCCATCAATTAATACTTGTTTGAAAGCGCCGCCGCCACCAATAATTAAGAGCATCATCCCAATATTCGAGATTGCTGTTGTACAAGATTCCATCACGTTTTTGATTGGAATATTTCTTGCCAATCCCATTGTATAGATCGCAACTAGTAAGGATATCAACATGGCAGTATCCGCATTCCCAATAAACTCGATCGTTGCTAGTAAACTATTATCTTTGAATCCCATTGTTTTTTGCAGCAAAGTAATAATTGTAGCGACTGCCATTAAAAGAACAGGCAGTAAAGCGGTAAAAACACTGATTCCAAAGCCAGGAGTTTCTTCAAGTTTAAATACTTTCTGCTCACCTAAAGATTTGATATTACCGGTTTTTGTGAACGCCTCAGGTACTAGTTTTTTTGCAAGTTTAGTAAATACAGGTCCAGCTAACACAACTGTTGGAACCGCTATCATAAAGCCGTAAAGTAATACTTCACCGATGTTTGCATGCAATTCACCAGCGATAGCAGTTGGTCCTGGGTGTGGCGGTAAAAATCCGTGTGTTACAGATAAAGCAGCTGCCATCGAAATACCGAGATATAAGATAGAAACTTTTAATTCTCTTGAAATTGCAAATACAATCGGAATTAATAATACTAATCCTACTTCAAAAAATAATGCAATCCCGATAATAAATGAGGCAGTCACAACAGCCCATTGAATGTTCTTTTCACCAAACTTTTTCACAAGGGTCATGGCAATGCGTTGTGCGCCCCCAGAATCTGAAAGCAACTTACCTAACATCGCACCAAGTCCAAAAACGAGTGCTAAATGACCAAGTGTTCCTCCTAATCCCGCTTCAATGGTTTTAAAAATTTTTTCTGGCGGCATTCCAAGTGCTAAAGCAACCCCGACGGATACAATGATTAATGAAATAAAGGTATTTAATTTAAAGCGCATAATCAGTAAAAGTAATGCTAAAATCCCAATTGCTACAATGACTAATGGCATCGTAGTTCCCCCCTAATCTTAGCTGTATTTGTATTTATCCCACTATTCGTGGGCAGTAAGGCCCCCACCTCGTGTTTTAGATAGAAGCGAGGCGTGGGGGATTACTGATGAAAGTTTTACTTTATTAAATTTCTTTGATAATTTGCAATTCGTGTATAATCGTCTTCTAGTGCCCTTGATAGGTTAATAAATATAGGCAGTAATTGTCTGTATTCTTTTGTTGCGTCTTCTTTCGGTGTATGTTTGTAGGTACTGCCAACCATTTCGGAAACGATTTCAAAAGAATCAATTTTTCCTGTGGCATATAGACCTAATATACATGCACCTAGACAAGAGCTTTCGTAGCTCTTTGGAACAACGACTTCAGATGCGAAAATATCGGACATCATCTGTCGCCAAACGTCAGACCTTGCGAAGCCGCCTGTTGCTTGAATACGAGTTACAGGACCATCCATGCATTCGGTTAATGCTAAAAATACAGTGTATAAATTATATATAACGCCTTCTAAAGCTGCACGAATCATATGTTCCTTCTTATGTGACATCGTTAAACCGAAGAAGGATCCACGTACATCTGGATTCCATAATGGTGCACGTTCCCCTGCTAGGTATGGATGGAATAATAATCCGTCTGCACCAGGTCTCACACGTTCAGCTATTTTAGTTAATACATCGTATGGATCAATTCCTAGTCTTTTCGCAGTTTCTACTTCTGATGAAGCAAGTTCATCACGAATCCAGCGAAGGACCATTCCTCCATTGTTTACTGGTCCACCAATTACCCAATGCTTTTCCGTTAAGGCATAACAAAATATTCTTCCTTTTTTATCTGTTTGTGGTTTATCAATGATGGTCCGAATAGCACCACTTGTCCCAATTGTGACAGCAATCTCCCCTTTCCGAATTGCATTCACACCTAGATTAGAAAGCACCCCATCACTGGCACCAATGACAAACGGTGTTTGTGAATCGATACCAATCTTTTGGGCTAAATCTGGATTGCAGTTGCTAAATATTTGGGTGGTTGGTACGAGTTCAGATAATTGAGTTGGTGTTATACCAGCAATTTTTAAAGCTTCCTCATCCCAATCTAGTTTTTTTAAGTTCATCATACCCATGCACGAGGCGATGGAATGATCAACAACATATTGATCAAAGAATTGTTTGAAGATATATTCTTTGATTCCAATATATTTCTTCGTTCTAATAGCAATTTCCGGATGATCATTCACAATCCATGTAATTTTACTTAATGGTGACATTGGGTGAATAGGTGTTCCTGTTCGTCTATAAACTTCATGGCCATTAAGTTCATCTTTGATTTTATGTGCCCATGTCTCACTACGATTATCTGCCCAAGTGATACAAGGTGTCAGCGGCTGATCATTTTCATCCATGGCAATGACACTATGCATAGCACTGCTAAATGAAATAAACGAAGGTTTTTTATCTGAATGCTGTTTCGTTATATTTGATATCGCTTGTAAAACAGCTTGGAAAATCTCTTCTGGATCTTGTTCCGCTGTGGATATATCCGGTGTGCGAAGTGGATAACCAATATTCTCGGTTTGGATGACTTCACCTTTTTCAGTAAATAAAACTGCTTTCGTACTTGTTGTACCGATATCTATACCTAACATATAGCTACTCATGTCCTTGCTCTACTCCTTTAGATAACATTTGTTGTGACATCCAGAGGTCTTCAACTTTCCCTTGAACATCATCAAAGTTTTGATGTAAGGCCTCAACCATGAGGGCTCGATCTTTTGATTCGATTGCTTTTATATAAAGCTCATGATTTTTAATAATCCGTTCAAAGTCTTCGTACTTTTCCTTGAAACGAGTACGCATTGATAAAAGGATTAAGCTTTCCATAACAGGCTTTAAATTATTCCAAATCATCAGGATGTAGGAATGCTCAATGGTTCGAATAATCGTTTCATGGAATAAGAGATCTTGATAAGAAAACTCATCAGCATCATGATATTTAATTGCGATTTTCATCATTTCCATTATTTTATTTAGTTCCCTTACTAAATCATTTGTGTCCATCTTTACAAGTCGCTCAAAGATAAACGTTTCTATAAGTAAGCGAACATCATATATTTCTTCGATTTCTTTCTCGGTTAAACCAATGACAACTGCACCCATTCTTTCTAAGCGAATAATATTTTCAGAAGCTAGTACTTTTAATGCTTCACGAACGGGTGACCGACTTACAGAAAAATCGGCAGCTAATTTATTTTCTGATAGTATGGTACCGCTTTCGATTATACCTGCAATAATGCGCATTCTCAGTTCGCTCGCAACACGATCGCCTGTAGAAGCTTTTGAAAGCCATTTTTCAGGATAAAGAAATTCCATTGATTTTGTCATAAATTCACCTCTTGTTAATCAAGTATACTTGTATACAAGTATTATATCTCGGATTTTTAATTATGCAAGCGCTTTTATTGTTTGCTTTGGTTCTTTTAGAGGAAAGCCCCATAATTATTAAGCTAATAAATCGAGTCGCCCCAAAAACTATTATTGTTGATGAAGAAGATTTAGGGAATGGAAAACTGAAGAATACGATATCCAAGGACTTACATCAACATATTTACCACTCGGGTTTACAACTTTTTGAATCAAAAATATAGATGTTAAAAATGTAACAGTGACTGAATTTGAGCATTAAAAACTTTCAAAAATTGAAATTGTATTGTAAAGTAATGATTTTACAAATAGAAGCAGTTTTATATAATTAAAGACAAGTAAAGAGAATTTAAATGATCCACAATAGAACGAGTAAAAATCAGTAATTGTGCGGATTATTCAGATAACATTTCAACTTAAAGGTTATGTAGCCATCATATAGCTATGACGTTTCATGGTGTTAGGATTTAAATTATATTGATTAATAACATTGTTAGGAGGTACATAAATATGGAAAAAGTATTAGTATTGTTCAGTGATGCCCTCCTACTTGCTGCTCCAATTTATGAAGAAAATAAGCAGTTATGGGCCAAATGGAAAAAATATTATAACGAAGTACAAGAGAATCACGATAAATTAGTAACATCAGCTAATATATCCCCTTCATTCTCAACACTTGTTTCTTGGTTGGGTCAGAAACAAGAACAAGGAATATCGTTGTTGAACATTTATGCGAATCTAGATAAATATAAAATTGAGATTCAAAATGTATTAGATAAAATTATTGAACAAGAGTTTGGAGAAAAGGTTGATGCAGTTGAACCAACTCAAATTTCAAATCCTGAACATAGTCATATAAAAGAGCATATAGCAGATATACCTGACGACTATTATCCGGTATCAAATGACGCAATGTACTATCAATTACGTGATGGAATAGCAAAAAATCAGTTTGAAGAAGATGAAGTAGCAGCAAAATCGGTACTGCCATTAGAAACAAAAAATTCAAGCGGAGTTGCACAACTATCTTCACATAAAGATGAGGATTTGAGATTAGTGAATACAAATGAAGCAGAAAGATGGTCTATATTGGTTGATGGGGTAATTAGTAATATGGATGATCTTACAGCAGATTGTTTGGATACCATTACAATACAATGGTTAAATCAAGCTAAATCTCCAGATGAATTCATAGATTTTAGTTATGAGAATGTATTGGAATTATGTAATATGCCAAAAGCATCAGCGAACGGTGTAGAGTATTATCGTGCAGAAGATAAGATTAAGGTAGCACAACGTATTGCAGCGTTAGCAAGCATCTTTATTTATTTGAATGATGATAATGAAGTTGTAGTATTGAACGATCAAGCTGAAACTGGGGAACAATTTGAAGTAAAACGTGAAGTGATCAAAAGGCTATTCGTACTGGACTCTGTAGTGTTATGGAGAGATAAGAATACTAATGAATATATGGGGATAGAATCCTGTAAGATTAAACCAGGTAGTTTCTTATCGGGCTATTTGTATGGATCTAATAGCACAACAGCTTTATTATCGAAAAAAGCATTAGAGTATAATAGCTATAGACACAAGTTTCATAAACGTTTAATACGTTATTTATCCTGGCAGTGGCGAATCCGTCAACAATACAGTACTTTAAAAAGACCATACTCCATTGGGGGAGAAAAAGGTTTATTATCTGTAATGGGTATTACAACCACAAAGGGTCGCCCAACTCGAATACGTGAACAACTAGAAAGTGTTTTAATTGATTTAGAAAAAGAAAATGTAATTTCACATTGGGCGTATGCAGAGGAATTGGATGAAACAAAGATAGGAGAACGTAATTGGTTTAAAAATTACTATTCCAAATTAGGAATCATTATCTTACCACCAAAAGAATTGATGAATAATATAGATAGTATGGTAAAGAAAAAAGTAATAGGTATGCAAGAGAAGCAGGAGGACCATTATATTGCAGAGACAGTAAAACAAACTTCTGAAGGATCAGAAGATGTAATACGAGAAAAAATTATGTATCAGCATATGCATCAAAATAAAACAATGCGTGAGATAGCTGATGAAATAGGTCTATCCCCTGCTACGCTATCAAGGTTCTGTAATAACAAAATGAAGCGTATTTCAAAAAGCGTTAATGAAAAACTGAACAAGTGGTATGAAAGACAAATGATTATAGAATCTATGTAAAAAGAAGCAGATACCTTTAAATGGAGAGGTACCTGCTTCTTTTTAGTTGTTCATATTGGGGTAGCACCACACATCCATCAACTTAAGGATTTAGACTATTTTTGAAGTTAAAAGCACGTTACTATTTTCTTATGTTAATGAGAAAG
>NZ_JBNTQO010000042.1:0-4770 GCF_050630465.1 Bacillus basilensis
TAGTTGGGACCTTGTCCCTGTGAGAGTAGGACGTCGCCAAGCAACTAAAAACACAAGTCTTTTGACTTGTGTTTTTTCGTGTTTAATAAATGAAAATGGATAAAAAACCGATACTTCAACTTGAATATCGGTTCAATAATATGTGAAATATACGAATCTATAGTAATACGAAGAGTGTAAATAAGATAGCCAGCAAAATACGATAATATGCAAAAGGTTTTAAACCTATCTTCTCTAAAAGCTTTAGGAATGTTACTACTGCTAACATTGCGACTATAAAAGAAGTGATGAATCCTACCACAAACATAGGGATATCATCGACACTTAAATACGTCCAGCTTTTTAATAAGTCTAAGCCTGTAGCCCCAACCATTACAGGTAGGGCAATGAGAAAAGAGAACTCAGATGCAGTCTTATAATTTACTTTTGCTAATAGACCTCCAGAGATAGTAGAGCCGGCTCTGGAGAAGCCAGGGTATACTGCTAAACATTGAAATAATCCAATTGTTAATGCTTGACGGTATGTTAAATCGTCCAGTGAATAGGAGGTTGCCTCTTGTTTTTTTACTTCTGCAAAGATCATAAGAATTGCCCCTGCTACAAGTCCAATCACAACAGTGTATGGCTGAAATAAGTAAGTTTTAATAACATCATGTAGTAGCAAACCAGCAACTACTGCCGGAAATACGCCAAGAAATACATGGAACGCGTTGAATTTTTTCTCTTTCCGTAGAAGAGGCTTAATATTACATAAAGAAACGAGACGTTTATGATATAAAATTGCAATAGCTAAAATTGCGCCTAGCTGAATAACAATTTCAAACGTTTTCGCTCTTTCTCCTTCAAACCCTAATAAATGCCCGACTAATATAAGGTGACCAGTAGAAGAGATAGGTAAAAATTCAGCTAACCCCTCTACAATACCGAGTATGAAGGCAATTATGATATCGCTCATAGTATCACTCCTATAAATTAATGAATGTCTACTCTTTTAAAATAGAATAGTGTTGCAATAAATCCGAGAATCGCCGTTGTTGCAATGATGATATAAGAATACTCTGGTGGATATGTGGGTTGTAATTCATTATTTGCAATATCTAGAGTAGCGGTCCACGGAAATAAATCTTTATGTTTGGAGTTCACGAGCATAAGATTCATCATTGTAATAATGACTGTTAATATAATAGGCGGTACATAGCTCTTCATTACAAGAGTTAATAGCACAATAGGTGAAGACAATAGAAAGAGAAGTCCACCACATATTAAAAATTTTAGGAAAGAACCTAAAAGTAAAGTAGTGTTAAAACCAGGGAAGTTCCCCAATAGCCCTAATATTAAAGTAAGCGACCAAGCGACTAAAGTTAGCATCATGATCCAAAGGAAGAGAATGATGAACTTACTTATAATAAAGCTAATGCGCGACACGGGGATAGTTAGTAAATTTTTTAGTGTATCTTCTGCATATTCGCGGGTAAACAGATAAGCAACAACTACTCCGTATAAAGGGAATCCTATAACTAAAGTAGTATATAAGTTAACGTCAGTGAATAACTGGTGGAACCAAATAGTCGGAGTTGGCTGTTTTGTTTTTATATGTATATAAGAGGCTACTACGACTAAGAAAGGTGCGACACCAGCCCCAATAATGCTAATTAAAAACATATTAGAGCGTTTTAGTTTTAATAGTTCTGTATAGAGTAGATTAACCAATTGTTCCACCTCCAACTAGTTTGGTGAAATAATCTTCTAATCTGTCTTCACTGATCATCATTTTTAATACTTCAATATCGTTCAGAACGAATGTTCTATTAATGTATCCTTGTTGCCCAAAATGAGAGTAAATGCGAATATTCCCTTCATCATGTACCTCATAATCGAAAATTTGAAATTGATTTTCTAATAGCATCGCAGCCTTATTGTCATTATTCACCTGAAATTCTATGTACTTACGGTTTGCTTTGCGCAGCTTATCAAGAGAAACTTCTTCTAGTAACCTTCCTTCGTGAATAATTCCGATACGATCAACTAACTGTTCTACCTCTGCTAAAATGTGACTAGAAATGAGTATTGTTATATTCCTTTCTTGAGCTAAAGAATGAATAAGTTTTCGCATTTCTTTAATACCGATGGGGTCTAGTCCGTTAGTCGGTTCATCTAATATGAGTAGTTCGGGATAATGGAGAAGGGCGCGTGCAATTCCTAGGCGTTGCTTCATTCCTAAAGAATACTTTCCTACTAACTTTTTTGTTTCATACTGCAAGCCCACTATTTCTAATGCTTCTTCAATAGCATTCTTTTTGTACACCCCGATTATCTTTGCATTAATTAATAAGTTTTCTTTTGCAGTTAAGTTTTCATAAAACCCTGGAACTTCAACGATAGAACCAATTCTACTTAAAATATCTTTTTGATTTTGAAATAAGTCCTCTCCGAATATTTCGATAGTTCCACTTGTAGGCTTTATAAGACTAAGCAGCATACGAATGGTTGTTGTTTTACCAGCACCGTTACGTCCTATGAATCCATAAATTTCTCCTCGTTGAACGTTAATGTTTAGCTTATCTACGGATTTTTGCTTGCCATATACTTTAGTAAGATTAGTCGTTTTTATAATTGTGTTTATAGGAGACACCTACTTTCTATAAGTTCTTACTTACATGATAAAAAGGAAGGCTTAACTGCATATTAATCATTTCTTAACTATTTCTTAAAAGTATTGTGTTTTGGAATGGAAAAGCCAAAAGTGGTTCGTTCCCATGGAATACTTTCAACCCATATATGCCCACCATTCCTCTCAACGAGCGCTTTAGAAATAGAAAGCCCGAGCCCGCTACCACCAAAAGACGAGTTTCTTGATTGTTCGCTTCGGTACATTCGCTCAAATACGTTTTGTAAATCATGTTTTGGAACACCAGGGCCTTTGTCCCAAATAAGAAGTTCATATGCTACATCAGTTTCTAGTAGTTCGACTCCTATTGTTTTCCCATCCTTTCCGTAATAAATGGCATTTTTCATTAAATTACCTATAATACGCATAAGGCTTAGGTGATCTGCAATGATAGGACAAGTAGACTCTGGTATGAGAACTTGCAGTTTAATATTATGTTTTGAGAGTTCAGGTAAAAACTCGATCAAAACTTCTCTAGTAACTTCAGAAAAGTCGAGTTTTTCTTCTTTTAGTGGAAATTCATTAGCGTCTAGCTTTGCCATATTGAATATTTCATCAACTAGGTGCTTTAAGTTATTTGATTTCATATAAAGTATTTTAAGATATTCTTGCTTTTCTATTTCAGAAGCAGCAACCCCATCTTTTAAAGCATCGATATATCCAATAATGGAGGTGAGTGGTGTTCGGATATCGTGCGAGATACTAGATAAAAGTTGTTTTCTAGATTCCTCAGACCTTTTTGCTTTAATCCGAACCTTTTCTAATTCAGCTATTAGTTCGTTTATTGAAAAAACGATATTATGTAACGATCGATCATTACTTGTGAATAATCTCGTTTGTAAATGCCCGTTTAGTGCACGACTTAATTTAGTGTCTATTGATTTGCGATTTTGAATGAATTGTATTCTTGAAAAGAAGAGATACATTGTAATTAAGATAAGGGTAATAAATAAAGAAATTTTTACTCTCGGATCCATTTGTATATTTAAAAGCCCGCAAATGATAAGTTGTAATGAAATAAGGAAGAGGATTTTATCAGTCTTCAAGCTTTTCACCCACAAACTTATAACCAATTCCCCATACAGTTTGAATGAATTTTGGATTGGAAGGGTCGATTTCTATTTTCTTTCTAAGTTTTCGAATATGTACCATAACGGTATTATCATCTTCTATATAATTATCGTCCCATACATTGCGGAAGAGCTGTGTTTTTGTAAATACTTGTCCTGGGTTTGAAGTAAAGAATTTTAATAGTTCTAGTTCTTTTCCGGTTAAGCTGATTTCTTCTTTATTTGTGTGAACTGTATATGTATTTAAATTGATAGTTAGTCCTTTAAAAGCTAAAGTTGTTTTCTCTTGTACATTAATGTTACTTCCAAGAACTAAAAAACGTCGTATAAGAGCTTTTACTCGTGCAATCACTTCGTGAATGCTGAAAGGTTTCGTAATGTAATCATCAGCACCAATGCTTAAACCTAAAATTTTATCGACTTCGTGATCTTTAGCGGTTAGCATTAATATCGGTACGTTAGTTTTATCTCTAAGCTTTCTGCATACTTCGATACCATCTACTTTCGGCATCATAAGATCTAATATAACGAGGCTATAGTTGTTTTGATTAAATAACTGTAAGGCTACTTCGCCATCAATCGCAGTATCTACCATATATAATTCTCGTTCTAAATATATTTTTAGTAAATTACGGATTTCTTTATCATCGTCTGCTATAAGGATACGTATATCTTTCATACCTTCACCTGCTTCTAATGGATTTCATTGATGGTGCAACAACCCTCTAATTATATACTAGTATTTGTTAAAATAAGGTTAATAGTTTTGTTGGAGGAAAATATCCACGCAAATTAAGCCTAGGGTTCAAAGTAAATTGAATATGTTTTGCGAGAATAAATTAAAGAGAAGCAGAAGATAGTTTTTGGTAATGAATTTTTGTAGGGACGTATATAGCTAAAAGAGCGTAAAAAGATTTAATTGAATATCTTTATAAAAAGTGTTGACGATTAGAGTATAGAGGTGTAATATAGAACAAGTCGCCGATGCAATAACGCAGAACACGACAAACGAAATAAAAAAACTTAGTTGAC
>NZ_JBNTQO010000043.1:0-3902 GCF_050630465.1 Bacillus basilensis
TGTTGGACCCGTTGCCCCTGTTATTCCCGTCGCTCCTGTTGAACCCGTTGCCCCTGTTATTCCCATCGCCCCTGTTGGACCCGTTACTCCTGTTGGGCCTGTATCACCTGTCGGACCCGTTGCCCCTGTTATTCCCATCACCCCTGTTGGACCCGTTGCTCCTGTTGGGCCTGTATCACCTGTCGGACCCGTTGCTCCTGTTAGGCCTGTGTCGCCCGTCGGACCTGTTGGGCCCAGCTTAGGAACTGTCCCATCGCAACTAAAACAGCATGAATCAACATGTACACCATTTTGATTATTACACCCACAATATCCATTTATATTATTACTCCATAAAGACATGTTGATCACTTCCTTTACATTCGATCTTTTAAGTACAATCAACGAGTTAGAAAACAACTATCTAAATAACAAAGACATACTTTGCCTAGTGGGGATAAACACAGATTTATTCCATACATTCTAGTAATTATTACATGCGATTCTCACTCTTTTTGCTTGTACTTTCGCCCCATCTCCACAGATGATTAACCACACATATTACGCTTTCGTACACAGCCAAGTTCCCATTTAAACTCCATATATTCTTCAATTTTTTTAGTAAAGGGGCTTATTCTTCATAAATAGCGACCATGATATATAAAAATCCGTATAATTTGTTGTTTTTCGTCAAAATTTTAAAAAAATATTGACACTTAAAATATCCTCATAGTATGATTTTGGTGTTGTAATTGATAACTATTTTCACTTATGGTGCTAGTTACAAAAAATACTTAATTTGGGGGCAGAAGATGAAGAAAATTCTCAGTATTTTCATAGTAGTTCTTCTATTCGCTGTTGGATGTGGACAGCAAAAAGAGGAGAAAAAAGAAACAAAGACAGACGCTAAGAAACAAGCTATAACAATTAAACACGCTGAGGGGGAAACAAAATTAGATAAACCAGCGAAAAAAGTTGTTGTACTTGAGTGGGTATATTCAGAAGACTTATTAGCACTTGGTGTTCAGCCAGTAGGGATGGCAGACATTAAGAATTATAATAAATGGGTAAATACAGAAACAAAACCAGGTAAAGATGTTGTAGATGTAGGGACACGTCAACAACCAAACTTAGAGGAAATTAGCCGTCTAAAACCAGATTTAATTATCACAGCTTCATTCCGTGGTAAAGCAATTAAAAATGAATTAGAACAAATCGCTCCTACAGTTATGTTCGATCCATCAACAAGCAATAACGATCACTTTGCTGAAATGACAGAAACATTTAAACAAATCGCAAAAGCTGTCGGAAAAGAAGAAGAAGGTAAAAAAGTATTAGCTGATATGGATAAAGCATTCGCTGATGCAAAAGCAAAAATTGACAAAGCAGGCTTAAAAGATAAAAACATCGCAATGGCACAAGCATTTACTGCTAAAAACGTGCCAACATTCCGCATCTTAACTGACAATTCTACAGCTTTACAAGTTACAAAAAAATTAGGTTTAACAAACACTTTTGAAGCGGGTAAATCAGAGGCAGATGGTTTCAAACAAACAACTGTAGAATCATTACAAAGTGTACAAGATTCAAACTTCATTTACATTGTAGCGGATGAAGATAACATTTTTGACACTCAACTAAAAGGCAATCCTGCTTGGGAAGAATTAAAGTTCAAAAAAGAAAACAAAATGTATAAATTAAAAGGCGACACTTGGATTTTCGGTGGTCCTGAGTCTGCAAAATCTTTAGCAACACAAGTAGCAGATGTAATGACAGCGAAGAAGTGATTACACGATGAATAGCTTACAACATGCACTTCGAGCAAGTCTTGTATTCGGAGGAGGAGCAGCTCTCTTGCTCCTCCTTTTCTTTATTCATATCGGACAAGGTCAAGCAAATATTTCCTATAGTATGATTATTGATGCTCTTATCTCACCGAACCAATCGCTAGAGCATCAAACTTTAATCATGCTTCGATTACCTAGAGCTGTAATTGCTATTTTAGCTGGAGGTGCTCTTGCTGCATCTGGGGTCATTTTACAAACGTTAACGAAAAATCCACTTGCTGAATCCAGTACAATGGGTATTCACTCTGGTGCATATTTCTTTCTAGTAGCGGCTACAATTTTCTTACCGAAAGGTCTGCAAATTAACTCACTTCTTTTCACATTTATCGGTGGTGCTATTACTGCTTTATTTGTATACCGTATTTCTGGTGGAAAAAAGGGAACCCCACTTAGAATGGCACTAGCTGGTATGGTCGTTACATTAATGCTTTCTGCCTTTACTGGAACGATGCAACTTTTCTATGAAAATGAAACAGCTGGTTTATTTTTATGGGGAGCTGGCTCTCTTATTCAAAATAACTGGGATGGCGTTCAATTTGCTTTTCCATTTATCATTATTTCTTTCCTAGTTTTACTATTTATGTCTCGTAAACTCAACATTCTCTTACTCGGTGATGATGTTGCTGTTTCTCTTGGCGAAAAAACAGCGGTAACACGTCTTATAGCCTTCATTGCTGCAATCTTTTTAACAGCAGTAATTGTTACTGTTGTTGGACCAATCGGTTTTGTCGGCTTAGTTGCCCCTCATTTAATGCGCCTGACCGGATACCGCCAACATCTTACTCTTCTTCTCTCTTCCTTCTTATGGGGAGCCGTATTATTACTTGGAGCAGATGTTGTCGGTAGATTAATAGATCCAACCGGTGCAGAACTTCCTGTTGGGGCAGTCACGGCAATGATTGGATCGCCTTGGCTTATTTACTTAGTGTATCGAATGATGAAGTCGAAACAATATATGAATGATAACGGTGCGAATGCAGCTGGAGCTAGTTCTCGCTATTACTCTTATAAAAAGGTAATCATTATCTCTATCGTACTTTGCATTGTGACGATTGCTCTTGGTGTTACAATCGGTAGTAACGCTTATATCGAAAGCATTACAAATGTTATATCAGGACAATTAACACAATTTGATAAAAATATGATGATGAACCTTCGTTTACCAAGAATGCTCGTTGCTGCTATTGCTGGCGCATGCCTTGCAATAAGCGGGCTTGTTTTCCAAGGTATATTACGAAACCCACTCGCCGACCCTTCTATTATTGGTATTTCATCGGGAGCTGGTGTTGGTGCTTTAACTATTATGTATGTCTTCCCCGCACTTCCTGGTTTCTTCCTACCAATTGGTGCATTTATCGGCGGATTACTTGCAGTTGGAATTGTCCTCTTCTTCTCATGGAAATCAGGATTTAGCCCAACAGCTCTTGCTTTAATAGGAATCGGTATTTCAGCTCTCGGTTCAGCGATTATTCAAATCTTTATCGTTAGAGCAAATTTGAACGTTGCAGCTGCTTTAACATGGCTATCAGGTAGCACGTATGCAAGAGGATGGAATCATTTAGAAAATATCATTCTATATCCATCACTTATTCTCGTGCTTATTATCTTTTTCTTAATAAAACAACTTGATGTTCTCGTACTTGGAGACGATTTAGCAACAGGGCTTGGGCAACCAGTAAATAAAACGCGCCTAACTCTCATTGTGTTAGCAACACTACTTGCATCTGTAAATATCGCAGCTGTCGGTACGATTGCCTTTTTAGGCCTTGTCGCACCACACTTAGCGCGAATCGTTGTTGGAATGAATCACCAAAGGCTCTTCGTTTGTTCAGCACTGTTTGGAGCAATCCTTCTTTCCATTGCTGACTTACTAGGACGAACAATTGCATACCCGAAAGAAATCCCTTCTGGTCTTGTCGTTGCTGTACTTGGAGCACCTTATTTCTTATGGTTAATGAGGAAGAGTGGGAAGAAGGTTAGTTAAAAAAGAGGCTTCTTGTTTGATATGATCCCCTTATAGTAGACAGGAAAAAGAAAGCACATTAACCTGTTTACTATGGAGGGGATTTTTCTGTG
>NZ_JBNTQO010000044.1:0-2375 GCF_050630465.1 Bacillus basilensis
GTTGGGACCTTGTCCCTGTGAGAGTAGGACGTCGCCAAGCAATCTTAAGACGAGTCAGAATGACTCGTCTTTTTTGTGTTTATAACTTTGTATTAACCTCAAGATACCATTTTAAGTGATCCCTCTTCTTTTAATCCTCTCATATTCAATTTCTTTCATCATTTTCGATGTGTAGTTTAAGATTTTCTATTTTATTTTTTGCAGAAGCAATCTGTCGGTGTGTTAAAATAATACAGTTATTTTTTGAAGTACTTTAGTATAGGGAGATTTAATTTAAAAAAAAGGAGATAATATGAAAAAGATAGGTGTAATTACTATAGTAGTTTTAATCCTTCTAGCAATTGCTTATATGTTAGTCGGGAATTATTTTTATAACTATGCGTTGAATGCGAAACAAGAAAAAGAATTTTTAGAGGATAATCCTCACTTAGCAGAAACGGTAAATGCATCGGGAGATGTATTAGCTACAAATGAAGAAAAGAATGCGAACTTCGTATCGAAGTATAAGCCTAACACATTAACTCTACGTTCTTTCGATAAACTGAATTTAACAGGTTATGAATATATGAATGAACAATCTAGTCATAAATGGGCGATTGTAGTTCATGGATACAATGGTAGAGCATCAGAAATGACGAAATATATTCGTAACTTTTATGAACAAGGCTATAATGTCATAGCACCAGATCTTCGTGGGCACGGAAATAGTGAAGGGAATTATGTTGGTATGGGCTGGCATGATCGTAAAGACATTTTGATTTGGATTCAACAAATTGTAAAGAAAGATCCTAATGCTGAAATAGCACTCTTTGGTGTTTCAATGGGCGGGGCAACTGTAATGATGACTTCAGGTGAAGATTTACCTTCTAATGTTAAAGTTATTATTGAAGATTGTGGATACTCAACTGTTATTGATGAATTTACTTATCAATTAAAAGATCTATTCCATTTGCCGAAGTTTCCTGTTATGAATGCGGCAAATACAGTTACAAAATTAAGAGCTGGATATGATTTAGAAGAAGCTTCAGCTATTAAACAAGTTGCGAAAAGTAAAACACCGATGCTATTCATTCACGGGGATGCGGATACATTCGTTCCTTTTGAAATGTTAGATGAAGTGTATAATGCTGCAAAAGTAGAAAAAGAGAAATTAATTGTTCCAGGTGCTGGACATGGAGAAGCTGAGAAGATAGATTCAAATACATATTGGAATACCGTATGGAAGTTCGTAGGGAGATATATTCCAGTATAATTAGATTTATATATGCGATAATCAGAAGGTAATACTTTTGATTATCGTTTTTCTATTTATAAATTCATTTTAGGTTTCAGTATATAAGGCTTGAAGCATAAATTTTTGAATTTCTTAGTGCCAGTGCTACAATGATTGGAAACTACATGTTAATGAGGTGTTTCTATGAAAATTGAAGTATGGTCAGATTTTGTATGTCCATTTTGCTATATTGGGAAACGTAGATTAGAAATGGCTTTAGAGCAATTTCCGCATAAGAAGGATGTTGAAGTTGAGTTTAAAAGTTTTGAATTAGACCAAAATGCTCCAATCTATTCTGGAACAAGTATTAATGAAGTACTTGCATCAAAGTATGGGATTAGTATTGAAGAAGCTAAACGCAATAATGTGCAACTAGGCAATCATGCAGCTAGTATGGGTTTAAGTTTTAATTTTGATGAGATGAAGCCGACGAACACTTTTGATGCGCATCGTCTTGCAAAATTTGCAAAGAATCAAGGGAAAGAAAAAGAGATTACGGAAAATCTACTTTTTGCATACTTCACTGAATCGAGAAACTTAAGTGATGTGGATACTCTTGCTACTATCGCTGCAGTATCAGGCTTAGATAAGCAAGAAGCTTTAAGTGTTATTAACGATAAAAGTGCGTATGCCAATGATGTTAGAATTGATGAATCGATTGCACAGCAATATCAAATTTCAGGAGTACCTTATTTTATTATTAATCAAAAGTATGCTATTTCGGGTGCGCAACCACTTGAGACTTTTGTTGGTGCACTTCAGCAAGTATGGGAAGAGGAGAATCCTGCACCGAAGTTACAAGAACTTTCAGCAGAAGAAGGAAACGATATGTCTTGTAATGATGGAAGTTGTTCAGTGCCATCAAAAGAACAATAGTTTTTATGAGGGAATAGCAACCCATAGAGTATTTTATGGGTTGCTTATCTATTCTTATAGAAGAGGCGTATAAATAGATATTTTAATAACGTAAATAGGATTTATAAAAAATGAAGTTTTTTTATAAAAACATATTGACGATTGTAGGTTAGAGGTGTAATATAGAACAAGTCGCCGATGCAATAACGCAGAACACGACAAACGAAATAAAAAAACTTAGTTGACA
>NZ_JBNTQO010000045.1:0-2337 GCF_050630465.1 Bacillus basilensis
TCGTTAGTTAATGTCAACTAAGTTTTTTTATTTCGTTTGTCGTGTTCTGCGTTATTGCATCGGCGACTTGTTCTATACTACACCTCTATTCGGTAATAGTCAATATTAATCTTTCACTTTTTTAGAAAAGATGAAACAGCTACTCATATTCCTCTTTATTTTTCATACATATATTTAAAATATCTGAAAGGGGTGTAGAGATTGTTCGACCCTCCCTTATTACACATCATCAATGCCCATTCAAGAAATCCACATTATCATAAGAATTTTCCTATCATACTATTTTGGAGCCAAAAAAGTGGTTGTACTTCTCTTGCCAAGTGGTTCTTTTACCAGATTGATTTATTACAAACAGCTCTAAGTTATAGCTCTTTCATTCATAATTATGAATATGATATATACAAAAATGCACCTGCCTATAGTCTACGACTAGGTATCGCGTTACGAGAAAAACAGAAAGAAACTTTTAAACTTGTTCGTAATCCTTATAAGAGAGCAGTCAGTTCCTTCGTATCCTTAATTGCACCTCCTTATATAGAAAATCCCCAATGGAAGCCCATCCGAAAGTTTCTATATCAAGATGAAAATTCCTCCAAAGGGCTCTCATTTAAACAATTTCTATACTATCTATTTATTAATCGTGCTCAGGCAAATGATATTAACCCGCATTTCACACAACAATATATAGCTAATGAAGAAGAATATGTGACCAATTATATATACTTAGAAAACTTTGATCAGGAAATAAAGGCATTAGAAAAACGTTTCGAATTAAAAACCGCTCCAATAAATACGTTCTCAACATCATGGCATCATCAAACTCCCGCCATGATCTATAAAGGAAATTTTAGCGAAGCAGATATTACTAATCCTTTATTTCCTCGCTACCCTACTTTCGAAAGTTTTTATGATACCGAATGTATACAACTCGTTCAAACAATATTTCAAAATGATTTCAATACGTATAGATATAGTAGAGAGTACCCATACTGATTTCAATCTATTATCTTTGCCAAATATAAAAAAACACCTAATATATATAAGGTGTTTTTTATATTTAAACTATGTACAGCATGCTACTTAGCAGTCCTTACTATTCAAGTTATTTCTCTTTAATAGCCTACTTATTTTTTGCTTATCTGCCCATATCACTCCAAATAAAACTAAGCTACCGCCTATTATTATTCTCCACGTTAAAGATTCATTCAATAGAACAATTGAGGCAACAATACTTATTAACGGTAATGCATTTAAATATAATCCACTTACTGATGCCGAGACTGTCTCTAGTGCTCTATTCCAAAACCAATACGCTAAAATCGTTGCCCCGATAACAAGATACATTACACTAAATCCCATCTTCCATGTTTCGATTTCTGGGAAACCATAGTAAAAAGTTTCTGCCATTGCAAATGGTAATAGAATAACAGCCCCAATAATTAAAGTTAATGTTGTAAAAACCTTGTTTAATAGATACTGTTCTTGATTTGGTCTTTTCAGCAATACTGTATAGAAAGCAAATAAGAAAGTGCTTAATAAAATAAGGATATCTCCTATTAAAGATACTTCCTGATCAACGTTACTAGATGGAATTGTAATAAGAAGTACTCCGACACCACCCAATGCAATACCTATCCAATAATTAAGCTGAATTTTTTCTTTCAAAAAGAACGCAGAAAACAGAATTGTAACTAACGGTAAAGCAGCATCAATAATACTAACATGCAATCCACTTGTTAAAGAAATACCGTAGGATGTGAACATAAAGTACCCAGCTACGCCAGTAAAAGATAGTAAACTCATTCTTTTCCACGGGACTTGTTTATGTGCAACTGATCTTTTTAATTGTTTAAATGAGAACAGCAAACAGATTCCACCAGCGAATAAAAGACGAATAAATAACAAAGTAAATGGCTGAATAGATTCTAATGCCCACTTTGTTGGTGCAATAGCTGTCCCCCATAATATAACAGCCATTAATAACATGCATATTTCTTTCATAAAATCCCTCACACCTATCAAAAAATATATGTTAACTACCTTAATTATAGATTTTTTGATGGGTGAAATCCTTTAAAAACGAAAAAACATTATATGAAAAGTAAAATACTTTTAATCATACTACAACTTAATTAACATAAAAAGGTAATTATTACCTTAAAAGAACATTTAAACATATACTTTATATATAACCCTTAACGGCATTATCGCCCAAAATTTATTTTAAACAGTCTTTATTTCATCCTTTTTCCTCTTTACGATTATTAAATGTATGGATTATGACATTTAATAAGTAAAAATAAACACAAAAAAACCTAAGTCGAATCGACTTAGGTT
>NZ_JBNTQO010000046.1:0-1650 GCF_050630465.1 Bacillus basilensis
CACATCCATCAACTTAAGGATTTAGACTATTTTTGAAGTTAAAAGCACGTTACTATTTTCTTATGTTAATGAGAAAGGGTGACGTGCTTTTTATGAATATGCATCAAAAACAAGAGTTATCTTTATTTGCCGAAGAGCTATATCGATATATGTCTCCCGCTACACTTAATCAATTAGCTATAGAAGCAGGCGGAATGAAACGAAAACGCAAGTGCCACGGGCATCATTTCTTATCTTTGTGTGTATGGTTAAATCAACAAATCGCTACTACCTCTCTTACTCAACTTTGTAGTCAATTAGAAACTTCAACAGGAATTTTATTAAGTCCGGAGGGACTTAATCGACGATTTAATTCGGATTCTGTAGCCTTCTTTCGCACTGTATTTACTACACTTCTACAAGCTAAAATTGGAGGAGTATCTAAGATTTCTCATTCTCTTTCATCTTATTTTGAGCGGATTCTCGTCCTTGATTCTACAACCTTCCAAGTTCCAGATCGATTCGCAACTACTTATCCTGGTGCCGGAGGGTGTAGTCATACAGCTGGTGTGAAAATCCAACTAGAGTATGACTTGTTGAGTGGAAAATTTTCTGATGTGGAAATTGAACCAGGAAAACGAAGTGATCAGGCATATAGTGCGACTCGAACAGGCATGGCACAAAAGAATGAACTATATATTCGTGACTTAGGATATTTTCGTCTACAAGACTTTAAGTCTATTCAAGATAAGCAAGGATATTATTTATCACGTCTAAAGTTACCAACTAAAATATATAGAAAAGAATTTGAAACAGTGGTATTTAAAACAAAACCCGCTCAATTAAAACCGGTATATATACAAATTCATTTGGAAGACATCATGAAACAATTGCAGCCTGGCCAAGTGTATGAATTACATGATGTATATGTAGGGAGTAAAGACAAACTGCCTACTCGAATTGTAGTTTATAGATGTACCGAGGAGCAAAAACAGAAACGTCTACGTGATCGAGCTATTCGCGAAAAGAAAAAAGGAATTACATATACAGAGCGTACAAAACTTTTACAAGGTATTACGGTATATATGACAAACATTCCTACGGAATGGGTACCAAAAGAGAAAATTTATGATCTATATTCACTGCGTTGGCAAATTGAGCTGTTATTTAAAATATGGAAATCTTGGTTTCAAATTCATCGTTGTAAATCTATTAAACAAGAACGATTAGAATGTCACCTTTATGGGCAACTCATTAGTATTCTATTATGTTCTTCTACTATGTTTAAAATGCGAGAACTCCTGTTACGTAAGAAACAGAAAGAGCTAAGTGAATATAAAGCGATGTACATAATTAAGGATTATTTTTTACTTTTTTACCAAGCATTACACAAAAACACCCAAGAATTATCAAAGGTTCTCCTTCGTCTGTTTAACCTCCTACAGCACAACGGACGAAAATCTCATCGATATGAGAAAAAGACAGTCTTTGATATTTTGGGTGTTGTTTATGAGTATACCACTTCTACTCATCAGGTAGCATAGTAAAAAAATTGAAGCCCGTCAGGGTTTATTTGATATGCCTACTTTTATAAAATCTATAAAAGATAATAAAAAACTATATGGAAAGACCGCATTTTGTATAAAAATATACCTTAAGTTGATGGATGTG
>NZ_JBNTQO010000047.1:0-1486 GCF_050630465.1 Bacillus basilensis
TTCAAAGGCTCCCGCCTATCCTGTACAAACTGTACCAAAATTCAATATCAGGCTACAGTAAAGCTCCACGGGGTCTTTCCGTCCTGTCGCGGGTAACCTGCATCTTCACAGGTACTATAATTTCACCGAGTCTCTGGTTGAGACAGTGCCCAAATCGTTACACCTTTCGTGCGGGTCGGAACTTACCCGACAAGGAATTTCGCTACCTTAGGACCGTTATAGTTACGGCCGCCGTTTACTGGGGCTTCAGTTCAGAGCTTCGCTTACGCTAACCCCTCTCCTTAACCTTCCAGCACCGGGCAGGTGTCACCCCCTATACTTCGCCTTACGGCTTCGCAGAGAGCTGTGTTTTTGCTAAACAGTCGCTTGGGCCTATTCACTGCGGCTTTCCGTTAAGAAAGCACCCCTTCTCCCGAAGTTACGGGGTCATTTTGCCGAGTTCCTTAACCAGAGTTCTCTCGCACACCTTAGGATTCTCTCCTCGCCTACCTGTGTCGGTTTGCGGTACAGGCACCTTTTATCTCGCTAGAAGCTTTTCTTGGCAGCGGGGAATCAAAGACTTCGCTCCATAAGGAGCTTCCCCATCACAGCTCAGCCTTCACGATAAGCGGATTTGCCTACTTATCAGCCTAACTGCTTGGACGTGCACAACCAATCGCACGCTTCTTCTATCCTTCTGCGTCCCTCCATTGCTCAAACGATAAAGAGGTGGTACAGGAATATCAACCTGTTGTCCATCGCCTACGCCTGTCGGCCTCGGCTTAGGTCCTGACTAACCCTGAGCGGACGAGCCTTCCTCAGGAAACCTTAGGCATTCGGTGGACGGGATTCTCACCCGTCTTTCGCTACTCATACCGGCATTCTCACTTCTAAGCACTCCACCAGTCCTTACGGTCTGACTTCACTGTCCTTAGAACGCTCCCCTACCACTGATACCATTGGTATCAATCCGCAGCTTCGGTGGTGTATTTAGCCCCGGTACATTTTCGGCGCAGAGTCACTCGACTAGTGAGCTATTACGCACTCTTTAAATGGTGGCTGCTTCTAAGCCAACATCCTAGTTGTCTAAGCAACTCCACATCCTTTTCCACTTAATACACACTTTGGGACCTTAGCTGGCGGTCTGGGCTGTTTCCCTTTTGACTACGGATCTTATCACTCGCAGTCTGACTCCTAAGGATAAGTCATTGGCATTCGGAGTTTGACTGAATTCGGTAATCCGATGAGGACCCCTAGTCCAATCAGTGCTCTACCTCCAAGACTCTTACACTTAAGGCTAGCCCTAAAGCTATTTCGGGGAGAACCAGCTATCTCCAGGTTCGATTGGAATTTCTCCGCTACCCACACCTCATCCCCGCACTTTTCAACGTGCGTGGGTTCGGGCCTCCATTCAGTGTTACCTGAACTTCACCCTGGACATGGGTAGATCACCTGGTTTCGGGTCTACGACCACGTACTAAACGCCCTATTCAGACTCGCTTTCGCT
>NZ_JBNTQO010000048.1:0-1019 GCF_050630465.1 Bacillus basilensis
GAGCCTATGGACGCGTTCTTATTTTGTTTCTACTGCTGGAAATGTATCAAGTGAGACAATAAAACATTATGTTGAAAATCAAAAAACGAGGGGGTGAAACTTGTGCCACAAACCATCACAGTTAAAGTTAAATTGCTTCCAACAAAACAACAAATCATGCTATTGGAACAAAGTAGCCACGAGTATATAAAAGTCATTAATGCTCTTGTATCTGAAATGGTTGAAGCAAAGAAAAGCACGAAGAAAAGTACAAAGGATATTGAGGCCAATATCCCAAGTGCGGTGAAAAATCAAGCAATTAAAGATGCGAAAAGTGTATTTTCTACAAAGGTGAAAAAGAGTAAATACAAAATCGTTCCGATTCTAAAAAGACCTGTTTGTGTATGGAATAACCAAAATTATTCATTTGACTTTACGCACATTTCAATTCCGTTTATGGTAAACGGAAAGTCAACTCGTTTAAAGGTTCGCGCTTTATTAAACGACAAATATAATCGCAATTTCGAATTGTTGAAGCACAAGTTAGGTACACTTCGTATCACGAAGAAATCTGCTAAATGGATTGCTCAAATATCTGTCACGATTCCTACAAACGAAAAAACGGGAACAAAGATTTTAGGAGTAGACTTAGGTCTGAAAGTTCCTGCGGTAGCCATCACAGATGATGATAAAGTTCGTTTCTTCGGGAACGGTAGGCAAAACAAATTTATGAAACGTAAGTTTCGAAGTGTTCGAAAGAAGTTAGGAGAAGCTAAGAAACTGAATGCCCTTCGTCAACTTGATGATAAAGAACAAAGATGGATGAAAGACCAAGACCACAAAGTAAGTCGTGCAATCGTTGATTTTGCAACGGATAATAATATTTCTGTCATTCGATTAGAGCAACTAACGAACATTAGACAGACGGCACGAACAAGCCGTAAAAACGAAAAAAATCTACATACTTGGTCATTCCATCGTTTAGCACAATTCATCGAGTACAAAGCGAAACTAGTTGGCATAAAGGTGGAATATGTGAA